>JALRLM010000107.1 GCA_023254435.1 Hydrocarboniphaga sp. | reverse complement strand
CCATGAATTTCGAGATCGAGCTGCGGTATCCCGGCACTGTTGACGCGGTGATGCGCATGGTCACCGACCGCGCTTACTTCGAGCAGAAGTACCGTCTTCTCGAAGTGGCCGACTTCGCGATTGGGAGCGCTCAGTCGGGTGCGGATGCCTTCAGCATCGCGTTCGGATTCCGCGCTCCGAGGCAGGCGCGTATTCCGGACTTCGCACGCAAGCTCGTCGGTGACGCGATTCGCGTCAGGCAGCTGGAGCGCTGGACGCCGTCGGAGCGTGCCGGGACCATTGATGTCGAGATTGTCGGCGCGCCTGTGAGCGTGCATGCGGACATGCGGCTGGAGGCCGCCGGTTCAAACGGCAGCCGTTTGCGTCTGGCTTGGGCCGTACGCTGCGGTGTGCCTTTGCTGGGCGGCAAGGTGGAGAAGCTGGTGGCCGACGATGTGCGTTGCCGTGCCGAAGCAGATGCTGCGATTTCGGTGGGTTTGCTGAGCGCCTATCTGTGATTCGCGCATTGCTGAAGCCCAACCGCATCGAGGTTCCGCGCGATCTCGCGTCGGTGGGTGCGCGCGACGAGCAGGCCGAGGTCGCGGCCGAGACTTTGGGCTTGCAGCAGGCCTCGGTGGAGCACGTCTGGCGTGCCGTGCAGCGGCTTTACTCGACCGGACTGCAGCCGGCGATCTCGCTGACCCTGCGTCATCGCGGCCAGATCCTCATCAAGCGCAGCATCGGCCATGCGCGCGTGGCGCGGGCCGGCGCTGGCGGTGCGGCCCTGCGCTGCACGCCGCAGACGCCGATCTGCCTGTTTTCGGCGTCCAAGGCCGTGACCGCGATGCTCGTGCACAAGCTTGCGGAGACGCGCCAGCTGAGCCTGGATGACCGTGTGGCGCGTTATCTGCCCGAATATGGTGTGGAGGGCAAGGCGTCGACCACGATCCGCCACCTGCTCGCGCATCGCGCCGGCATTCCGCGCGTGGCGCGCGGTACCGATCCGCGCATCCTGTTCGACTGGGATGCGGTGGTGAAAGCGCTCTGCGCCGCCAAGCCGATCTCCACAGGTACGCAGGTGCAGTCGTATCACGCAATCACGGGCGGTTTCATCCTGGGCGAACTGGTGCAGCGTGTGTCGGGACGGCCGCTGCGCGATTTTCTGCGCGAGACGATCGCGGAACCGATGGGTTTCAAGCATTTTTCCTTCGGCGTTCCGCCCGAGCATCGCGCGACGGCCGCACTCAATTACGCTACGGGACCGCGCAGCTGGTTTCCGCTCACGACTTACATCGAGCGCGTGCTCAATGCCTCGTTTGAGCGCGTGGTGGAGATTTCGAATTCGCCGGAGTTCATGTCGTCCGTGATACCCGCGGGCAATCTGTATGCGACCTCCGACGAGATCGGCGCGTTCTTTCAGATGATGCTGCAAGGTGGCCGCTGGAACGACCGGCAGATCTTTGCGCCCGAGACGATTACCGAAGCTGTGCGGCCGGCGAGCGCCATTCATTTCGATCGCACGCTGCTCGTTCCCGTGCGTTTCAGTGCGGGCATGGTGCTTGGCGAGTGGCCAGCCGGCCTCTATGGCCCGGACTGCCGCAGCGCTTACGGTCATCTGGGCTTTCTGACGACCCTGTGCTGGGCCGATCCGGCGCGCGATCTGTCGGTGGGTTTCGTCAACAGCGGCAAATCGTTGTCGACTGATCAGCTGCGCCCCCTGCTGGGTGTGCTGGGCGCGATCGATCGCCTCGTCCGTCGGCGGCTTCGCTGAAACGAGGCTCAGCTTGGGGCAGCCGGCAGCGTGTGCATCAGCAGCCAGTGAGCCGGCCAGTACAGCAGCAAGGGCCAGCCAAGGATTGTGAATAGCAGCCAGGCCCAGGACGGCATCCAGGCTTGTGGCTCGTCGTCCGATAGTCCGTGCACGTAGTTGATGTTCACGGGCTGGATGTCGCGCCGTTGCCGCGATGGTGGCGGCATGGACCCGTAGCAGATCAGCAACAGCACCGTGGCGATGCCGATCCAGCAGGGCAGGGCGCGTGCGTCGTAGCCGGTGAGCGTCAGCAGATAGATCAGCAGTACCGGCAGCCAGCCGTGAAACAGCGACAAGCCGCGTAGCAGGCGCGAACGCTGCGATTCGAACATGTAGTCGGTCATGCCGGATAGCGTGTGTCCACCGAGCCGGACGATGAAATCGATCAGCCAGAACAACTGCGGCAACAGAATGCCGACCGTGGCGATGGACAGCAGCAGCGGATTTTCCAGCCAGATGCCCGCAAGCGTGAGCAGCAGGGCAACGTCGCAGAAGTAGAGGAAGTTGGTGGGGCCGTAGTGCCTCAGGTAGATCGGAACGAGTACGGCCATGAAGGCCGAGAACGCGAGTTTCCAGAACAAGGGAATCAGCGTGGGATCGATGGATGCCATCGGGACTTCGGGCTCGTTCGTCAAAGCGCGTTTTATAGCAGCGCAGTCGCTGCGATGCAGCGCGCTTACAAGCAAACGACGCCCGGCTTGGGCGGCTTTAGACCGTGTTCCACGCCAGACCTTGATCGCTCTTGCCGAGCGGGCCTGCGATGGCGCAAGCTGGCGCCATCGAGCCGGGGGGGCCGATATGCGATCGTTTCTTCTGTTGTGGGGGTTGGTGCTGTTATACGGGGCTGCGTTGTTGTTGTTCTACTGGATCGACTGAAAATGAACTGAGCTTCGCCGCAGGCGAAGCCGCACGGTGAAAGTGAAGTGCCCGAGCGCTCGCCGCCACGAGGCTGCTTCCAGGACTCCTGCTGATTTCGAGCGCTTTGCTGGCGCCGGTATCCGGCTGCCTGTGGCAAGCGTCGCAGGTGGATCGTCGGCGGGATGACAGGCAAAACAAAAAGCGTTTCGACCAAGCCGATCCGGTATCGGATCGAAGATCGAAACGCTTTGATTTGATGCCAGCAGTATCGACTCGATGAGTCGAAGTCCTATGGCGTCCCCACGGGGATTCGAACCCCGGTTACCTCCGTGAAAGGGAGGTGTCCTAGGCCTCTAGACGATGGGGACTTAGGAACGTGAAATTGGTGGAGCTAGTCGGGATCGAACCGAC
>JALRLM010000337.1 GCA_023254435.1 Hydrocarboniphaga sp. | reverse complement strand
AGCTCAACTGGTTCGCGCCGATCTGAGCGCGGCGCTGTGGCGCCCTCAGGGGCGCTGCATCATCGCGGCCAGCGCGTCGTAGGCCTGCGGCAGCGTGGTGAAGCCTTCGCTGCCCAGGAAATGCCCGCCCTGTTCGACCGTGACCAGCGTCGATTCGAGCTGGCGACTCAGGTCCACCGACAGCGCATAGGGCACGATGGGGTCATTGCGCGAGGCGATCACGGCGCGCTGCGGCACGATGGCGATGAGGCGCGCGGCGTCGAGCGGCTGGGCGACGAAGCCGTCGATCTGCGGCAGTGGCGGCAGCTTTTCGCTGAAACCCGACACCAGCACGACGCCGCCGATGCGCATGTCGGCCGGCAGCGACTGCAGGAAGTGCAGCGTGGCGATGCAGCCCAGGCTGTGCGCGATCAGGTAGGTGTTGCCGTCGTGGCGCGTGATGCCGGCCTGCAGGGCCGCCTGCCAGGCGCCTGCCTGCGGGTTACCCGAATCGGGCAGGGCCAGCGTGGTCACGCGGGCACCCTGGGCCTGCAGCTGGGCGCTCAGCCAGGGGAACCAGTGATCGCCCGGCGACGCACCGTAGCCGTGCACGATGTAAACCTGTTTGCCTTCCATGGGCAGCGCCTGTTGGGGTTTCCAGAATGCGACCAGCGCACAGATCAGCGCCAGCACGGCCAGCAGAACGAAGCGCGGCCAGAGCCTGGCCGGCGCTTTGCGCCCCTGCTGCGACGGTCGCCTACTTCTCGACGAAAGCACGCTCGATCACGTAGTCGCCGGGCTGGCCGATGTGCGGCGAGATGCGCAGGCCGTGGGCATCGAGCAGTTCGCTGCTGTCCTTGAGCATGCTCGGGCTACCGCAGATCATCGCGCGGTCCACGGCCGGGTCGAAGCGCGGCAGGCCGATGTCGGTGAACAGCTTGCCGCTGTTGATCAGATCGGTCAGGCGGCCGGTGTTCTGGTACTCCTCACGCGTGACCGTGGGGTAGTAGATGAGCTTCTCGCGCACCTGGTCACCGAGGAACTCGTGCTCGCGCAGCTCCTGCTGGAAGAACTGCTGATAGGCCAGCTCGTTGACGTAGCGCACGCCGTGGATCAGCACGATCTTCTCGAAGCGCTCGTAGGTTTCCGGGTCCTTGACCAGCGATAGGAACGGCGCCAGGCCGGTGCCCGTCGACAGCATGTACAGATGCTTGCCGGGCTTGAGGTCGTGCAGCACCAGCGTGCCCGTGGGCTTGCGCGAGACCAGCAGCTCGTCGCCGACCTTGAGATGCTGCAGGCGCGAGGTGAGCGGGCCGTTCTGCACCTTGATGCTGAAGAACTCGAGGTTTTCTTCGTAGTTGGCGCTGGCGATCGAATAGGCGCGCATGAGCGGCTTGCCGTTGACTTCGAGGCCGATCATGACGAAATGGCCGTTTTCGAAGCGCAGGGCGGGATCGCGCGTCGCGGTGAAGCTGAACAGCGTGTCGTTCCAGTGACGGACGCTGAGAATCTTTTCTTTGCCGATGGCTGCCATGGCTTTACGACGCCTTCTTGATTGAGGATCGCGGGAAGCCCCGAAGATCCGACTGTGAAATACCTGGCGGCATCAGCGGAAGCTCCTGCACTCCGGTGAGAGAGTGCAGAAGCTTCCGCGCGGCTGGGTGCCGGTGATGCTTGAGCGAGACGACTTGTTACGAGCTTAGACCAGAGCGCGCAGGCGCTCGACCGAGCCCTTGAGCACCTTGTCGCTGGTGGCGAACGACAGACGCACGTGGCCCGGCGTGCCGAAGGCCGAACCCGGCACCAGCGCGACCAGGGCCTTCTGCAGCAGCAGATCGGACAGTTCCAGGTCGTTCTTGACGCCGAGCTTGGCGATCAGCCCGTCGACGTTGGGGAAAACATAGAACGTGCCATCGCCGGGTGCGCAGGTGATGCCCGGCACGGAATTGAGGTCGGCGACCAGGGTGTCGTGACGCGCCTTGAAGGCCTTGACCATCTCGGTGACGCAGCCCTGGTCGCCGGCCAGCGCGGCTTCGGCCGCCACCTGGGCGATCGAGGTCGGGTTGGACGTGGACTGGCTCTGGATGTCCGCCATGGCGCCGATCAGCTTGGCCGGGCCGCAGGCCCAGCCGATGCGCCAGCCGGTCATCGAATAGGTCTTCGAGACGGCGTGGATGATCACCGTGCGGTCATACAGGTCCGGGCAGGCGTTGACGATGTTGGCGTAGGGCTCGCCGGTCCAGAGGATCTTCTCGTACATGTCGTCCGAGGCGATCACGATCTGCGGGTGCTTGCGCAGCACCTCGCCCAGGGCCTGCAGCTCGGCCTTGGAGTAGGCCATGCCCGAGGGGTTGGACGGCGAGTTGAGCCAGATCATCTTGGTGCGCGGGCTGATGGCGCGCTCCAGCTGCTCCGGCGTGATCTTGAAGCGGGCTTCCTGCGTGGTCTCGATGAACACCGGCGTGGCGTCGGCCAGCAGCACCATGTCGGGGTAGCTGACCCAGTACGGTGCGGGCACGATCACTTCGTCGGTGGCGTTGAGCAGCGCCTGGCACAGGTTGTAGCAGGCCTGCTTGCCGCCGACCGAGACGATGACCTGGTTGGGCTTGTAGTCCAGGCCGTTGTCGCGCTTCATCTTGGCGATGATCGCGGCCTTGAGGCTGGGCGTGCCGCCCACGGCCGTGTATTTGGTGAAGCCCTTGTCGATGGCGGTGCGCGCGGCGGCCTTGATGTGCTCCGGCGTATCGAAATCCGGCTCACCGGCGCCGAGCGACAGCACGTCATGGCCGGCGGCCTTGAGTTCGTTGGCCTTGGCGGTGACGGCGAGGGTGGGAGAGGGCTTG
>JALRLM010000276.1 GCA_023254435.1 Hydrocarboniphaga sp. | reverse complement strand
GGTTCCACCAATGGCTGCTGGCGCTGGTGGTGGGACTGGCGATGCTGGCGAACCAGGCCATCGCCGCGCTGTCGGGCGTGTTCGTGCCCGTGGTGCTCAAGCGCCTGGGCATCGATCCGGCACTGGCCGGCAGCGTGGTGCTGACCACGTTCACCGACGTCTGCGGCTTCTTCTGCCTGCTGGGCCTGGGCACGATCATCCTGCTCTGAAGGCAGGACTACGGGCTCAGTCGCCCGCGATGGTCATGCCGTCGATCAGCACCGAGCCGCAGCGGATGTTGGAGCGCGTGTCGACGTCGCAACCGATCTCGCGAATGCGGCCGTACATATCGAGCAGGTTGCCGGCGATGGTGGCGTTTTCGACCGGATAGGCGATCTCGCCATTCTCCACCCAGAAGCCGGCCGCGCCGCGCGAGTAATCGCCGGTGACACCGTTGGCGCCCTGGCCCATGAGTTCGGTGACGATCAGGCCCGTGCCCATTTCGCGGATCAACTGCTCGTAGTCATGCGCACCGTGGCTGACCAGCAGGTTGAACACACCGCCCGCATTGCCCGTGCTTTCCAGCCCGAGCTTGCGCGCCGAATAGCTGCCCAGCAGCCAGCCGCGCAGCACGCCCTGCTCGACGATCGTGCGCTCGCTCGTCGCCACGCCTTCCTGGTCGAAGGCCGCACTCGACGAGGCGCGCAACAGAAAAGGCTTCTGCTCCAGCGTGATCTGCGGTGCGAACACCGGCTGATCGAGATGGTCGAGTAAAAAGCTCGCGCGGCGATACAGCGAACCACCCGAGATCGCGCCGATGAAGTGGCCGAACAGGCTGCGCGCCATCTGCGGCACATAGAGCACGGGCGCGGTCCGCGTCGACAGCCGACGCGCGCCCAGGCGTGCCACCGTGCGCTCGCCGGCGCGACGGCCGATGGCTTCGGGCGTGGTCATGGCCAGCGCGTCGCGGCCGCCGTCGTACCAGTAGTCGCGCTGCATGTTGCCGTTGGCGTCGCTGGCGATCACCGCGCAGGACAGCGAATGCTGCGTGCCGCTGCGACGACCGATGAATCCGTGACTGTTGGCGTACAGCGAAACGCCGCGCTGCGTCGACAGGCTCGCGCCTTCGCTCTGCGTGATGCGCGCGTCCACCGCCATCGCCGCGGCCTCGCAGGCACGCGCCAGCTCCACCGCCTGCTCGGGCCTGATGTCCCAGGGATGATCGAGCTGCAGGTCGGGGAACACGGTGGCGAGGCGAGCCGGATCGGCGAGACCCGAGCAGGGATCCTCTTCGGTCACCTGGGCGATGGCGCAGGCCGCCTCGACGGCCTGGCGAATGCCCGCGTCGGACAGATCGCCCGTCGATGCACTGCCCTTGCGCCTGCCGAAATAAACGGTGAGCGACAGATCGCGATCACGCTGGAATTCCAGGCTCTCCACCTCGCCCTTGCGCACGCTGACGGTGAAGCCGCGCGAGTGCGACAGGCCCGCTTCGGCCTGCGTGGCGCCGGAGCTGCGGGCGGCATCGAGCACGCGTTGCACCAGCGGTTCGAGATCGGCGGAGAGCGGCAGACCGTCGGCGACGTTGAGGGCTGAGGACATGGATTTCCGATCGTTTTCCGAGTGTCGGAATGCCCGCGCGGAAGATCGCGGCCGGCATTCGCGATGAAGGCTGGTGAAGAGGCTATGAGCTTAACACTGAACGAATTTTGACCTCACCCGAATGCAGGGTCAGGTTCAGTCCGAGGCCAGTCGCCTGAGGCAAGCTATGGCCATCGAGGCACGGCCGGATCGCGTTTCGCACCGCACGGGCTCGATGCCAGTGACCGATGGTCATTTTCGATGGATTCAGGACGAATCCCGGGCTGCGGCCCGACTCCCCACTCCAAGGACAGGAGAACTTCCATGAACCTCAATCGCTCTATCGCTTCCCTCACGCTGGGCAGCCTGCTGTTCGCCGGTAGCGCCACGCTTGCCCAGGCCGACAACGACTACACGCGCGCCGAACAGAAGCGCGATCGCGCGGAACTGCGCGAAGACTCGCGTGACCGTCGCGAGGATATCGCCCGCGCATCGGCCGATCAGCGCAAGGAGAATCATCGCGACCGCCAGGATCAGTATCGCGACGAACGTGACGACCGCACCGAGATGCGTCGCGACCACAAGGACGATCGCCAGGATCTTCGCGACGATCGTTATTGATCGCCTGCGGGCCGGAAGTCGACGGCCCTGGCAGAAAAAGGAAAGGCGCCCGATGGGCGCCTTTCTTGCTCTGGGCTGGCCGTCAGCCGCCGCCGATCGCGGAATAGAAACGTCGCTGCCAGCGCCGGTGCTGCGCACCGGCACGCCGCATCAGCGGCAGCATCGCGGCGCTGGCCAGGGCAGCTCGATTGAGTGCATGCCAGGGCCACCGCAGCGGACGCGCGAAATCGACGAACAGCACCACGCGCCAACCGTCGGTGTAGTTCCAGGCCTCGTGATTGAAGCTGTCGTCGAAGATCAGGCTCTGGCCCTCGCTCCAGTTACAGATGCGGTCGGCGATGCGGATGCCCGTCATCCAGGCCGGCGCCGGCACGATCATGCCCAGGTGATAGCGCAGGATGCCGTTGTAGGCACCGCGATGCGCGGGAATATGCTTGCCCGGCGCCAGGATGCTGAAAAACGCATTCATCACGCCCGGAATTTTCTGCAGCGCGGCCATGGTCTGCGGACAGTGTCGCGCATTCTCGCGACAGTCCAGGCCAGCGCCGAGCAGCCAGTAGGTCTTCCACTGATCGTCGTGCGTGATCGTGCGAACTTCGTCGAGGATGTCGTGGAAATTCGGCAGATCGGCGCGCTGCCGCATCACCGCATCGAGTTCGGCGCGGATCGCCGGCCAGTGCGCTTCCACGCTCGGCACCCAGTCGAAATCGGTGGATTCGTAAACCGGCGTATCGGGCAGCACCGAAACGCGGGCGACGGCGCTTTCGAGCAGCGTCTGCGCCTTGAGTCCAAGCCTGGCGATGATATTCGAAGGCCGCGATAAGGTATGCGCTCGCCCGATCTCGTAACCGGGCTGAGGCTCGAAGCCCGCGCCTGCCTGCTCCTTGCCTTCGATCGTGAGTCCCATCGGCGCATCCTGCCTGCGCCGGTGGGCGCTCGAAGCGGCGGACGATGCCGCCGGCGCGGTGAATCGAAGATGAACCGCGCCCACGCGGGCGCAGTGCTCAGCCGTCGCCGAGCCGGCGCAGCAGGCGACCATGGATGCCGCCGAAATCGCCATTGCTCATGACCAGCACGCGATCGCCCTCACGCGCCTGCGCCACGATGTCGGCGATCAGCGCGTCGAGCTCGCCATGCGCAGCAACCGGCACCGTCGCGCCGGCCAGCGCGGCCCGCGCATCCCATTGCAGATCGGGCCGCGCGTAGACGAAAGCGCCATCGGCGCCATCGAGGCTGTGCGCGAGCTCGTCGGCATGGCTGCCCAGGCGCATGGTGTTGGAGCGCGGTTCCAGCACGGCCAGGATGCGACCCGGCTGTCCGCGCATGGTTTCGCGCAGCGCCGCCAGCGTGACGCGGATCGCCGTGGGGTGGTGCGCGAAGTCGTCGTAGACCTTCACGCCACGCGCCTCGCCACGCAGTTCCAGCCGGCGCCGCACGCTGCTGAACGTCTGCAAGGCCGCGACACTGGATTCGATGCTCACGCCGACATCGGCCGCCGCGGCGAAGGCCGCCAGCGTGTTGGAGCGATTGTGCGCGCCGGCCAGCGGCGTCGACACCAGCCCCCTGGACTCGCCGTCGACGCTGAGCTCGAAACCGCCGTCGCGCTCCTGCGCGCGCCAGCCGTCAGCATGGTCGAAGCGCGTGACGCGACTCCAGCAGCCCATGCGCAGCACGCGGGCCAGCGCCTCGTCGGCACCGTTGACCACCAGCGTGCCGCTGCCCGGCACCGTGCGCACCAGATGATGAAACTGACGCTCAATGGCGGTCAGGTCGGGAAAGATGTCGGCGTGGTCGTACTCGAGGTTGTTGAGCACGACAGTGCGCGGCCGGTAGTGCACGAACTTGCTGCGCTTGTCGAAGAACGCGGTGTCGTACTCGTCGGCTTCGATGACGAAGCACCGGCCCTTGCCAAGTCGCGCCGACACCCCGAAGTTGAGCGGCACGCCGCCAACCAGAAAACCCGGCGCAAGGCCGGCGGATTGGAGCAGCCAGGTCAGCAGCGAGGTGGTCGAGGTCTTGCCATGCGTGCCGGCGACGGCGAGCACGTGACGCCCCTGCAGCACGTTCTCGGCCAGCCATTGAGGGCCCGAGACGTAGGGCAGGCCGGCGTCGAGCACGTATTCCATGGCCGGATTGCCGCGCGTGACGACGTTGCCGACCACGACGATGTCGGGTGCCGGCTGCAGGTGCTCGGGCGCATAGCCGCGCATGAGCTCGATGCCGAGCGCTTCGAGTTGCGTCGACATCGGCGGCCAGGCATTGGCGTCCGAACCCGTGACCTTGTGCCCGGCCTCGCGCGCGATGGCGGCGATGCCGGCCATGAAGGTGCCGCAGATTCCGAGGATGTGAAGATGCATCAGCCGCCCCCCGCGCCGCCCGCGGCCGGCTGCAGGCCGAACAAGGCGCCGAGCACCGACGTGGCGAAGCCCACGAACATCAGCATCGCCAGCGAAATCACCAGCGCCACCATCACCGCGAGCGGCAGGCGCATGCCGGCGGCATGGCGGTAGATGTGCGCGGTGACGGCGAAATTCCAGATCAGCAGCAGGTCGAACATCATCAGCGCGCCGGTCGGCAGCTTCATCGCCGTTTCGGGGTTCTGCATGAGCTCGGGGTTCTGCGCGTACTGCATGAGCTCGGGCATGAGCTGCATCATCGGCACGGTGAAAGCCAGCGCGAGCACCGAACTGGTGGCGAGCAGCGCGTGGAAGGTCTGCTCGTAGCGGTTCTCCATCTGGCGCACACGCAGCAGCGCGCGCGTCGATGCGGCCAGCGCGAACACCGCGACGGCCGACGAGAGCAGGGCCAGCGCCGGCGACAGCGTCACCGAGGCGAGCACGAAATTGATCAGCACGGCCACAGGCACCAGCACGCGCGTCAGCGACGGTGCATAGGGAAAATCCTGAGGTCCGGCACGGAACAGCAGTATGCGCAGCGTGGCATTGGCCACTTGGGTCAACATGCTTGGCGATCGGTTGCCTGGGCGATGAGCCGCTATTCTAAGGCCTAGCCCCGCACCTCGCCTCGGCTGTCCACCGCGCACCTCCTGGAGCCCTTTTTGAAGAACGCCGCATGCTGATCGACACCGCCGCCCATCTGCAGACCGCCCTAGACGCGCTGTCGGCAAGCCCATGGCTCACGGTCGACACCGAGTTCGTGCGCGAGGAAACCTACTGGCCGCAGCTGTGCCTGATCCAGGTCGGCGACGGCCGCAGCGAATGGGCCTTCGACGCGGTTCGCCTGCCCGATCTGGGGCCGCTGCTGGCGCTGCTGCAGAACCCGGCCGTACCCAAGGTGTTTCACGCCGCGAGCCAGGATCTGGAAATCTTCGTGCGCCTGTCTGGACGCGCGCCGACGCCGTTCTTCGACACCCAGCTGGCCGCCAGCCTGCTGGGCCTGGGCGATCAGCTGGGCTATGCCGGCCTGGTCGAAAAACGCCTGGGCCTGAAGCTCGACAAGTCGCTGTCGCGCACCGACTGGAGCCGCCGGCCGCTCAGCGCCGCCGAGCTGGCCTACGCCGAGGATGACGTTCGCCATCTCGCCGCGATGTACCCGGCGCTGCGCGAGGCGCTGGCCGAACGCGGACGCCTGGGCTGGCTCGAGGAAGACTGCGCGCGCCTGTCGCAGGCCGAGCGCTATCAGGTGCAGCCCGAAAGCGCCTGGGAACGACTCAAGGGCATCGGCCGTCTGCCGGCGCCCGCGCAGCACGTGGCCGCGGCGCTCGCGGCCTGGCGCGAACGCCTGGCCGAATCGCGCAACCGGCCGCGCAAGTGGATCCTCGCCGACGACGCGCTCTACCGCATCGCCGAGCGCCAGCCGAACTCGCTGGAACAGCTCGCCGCACTGCAGATGCTGCCGCCCAAGACGGTCGAACGCCAGGGACCGGCGCTGCTACAGGTGGTGGCCGAATCGCGCGGATCGGGCGAGCCGCCGTTGTCGCTGGACGGCGAACTCGACGAGCGGCAGAAAGCGCGCATCCAGCGCCTGGCGCAGCGCAATCGCGAAATCGCCACCGAGCTGGGCATTCCGCCCTCGCTGCTGGCGCCGCGCGCCGACCTGGAAGCCCTGGCGCTGGATCGCGAAGCCGCCGACGTGCCCCTGTTGCAGGGCTGGCGCCGCCAGGTCGCCGGCGACGCCCTGCTGGCGCTGGCGTCGGACTGATCGCGCGAGGCTCAGAACAAAAAGCCCGCCGCGCTTGTAGCGCGGCGGGCTTTTTCACAAGTCAGCGCTACGCCGGTCGGGTCAGCCGAGAACCTTGACGATGGAGCCGAAGATCTCGTCGACGCTGCCGATGCCTTCGAGCGTCACCACCTTGCCCTGCGCCGCGTAGTAGTCGAGCAGCGGCCTGGTCTCGGCGTTGTAGACCTCGATGCGTTTGCGGATCACGTCTTCCTTGTCGTCGTCGCGGCCTTCCTTGATCGCGCGATCGAGCAGGCGCTTGACGATTTCCTCGTCGCTGACGTGCAGGTGCACGGCGCGGTCGATGCCGGGCGAGCCCAGCCGCGTGAGCATGCCGTCGAGCACTTCGGCCTGCGCGGTATTGCGCGGAAAACCGTCGAGGATGAAGCCTTTGCGCGCATCGGGCTGGCCCAGGCGCTCTTCGACGATGCCGATCACGATCTCGTTGGCGACCAGCTGGCCGGCGTCCATCGCGGCCTTGGCCTTCTTGCCGAGTTCGGTGCCTTCCTTGACTGCGGCTCGCAGCGCGTCGCCGGTCGAGATCTTGGGAATGCCGTAGTGCGCGACCAGCTTTTCGCCTTGCGTGCCTTTACCCGAGCCAGGCGCACCCAGCAGAACGATTTTCATCGGTAGTCTCTACGTTTTGAGCAAGTTGTTGCAGGTCTGGCACAGTGCCGGCGCGGGCATCGTTGAGCAGCGCTGCGTTTGCTAAACGGTAACGGCACAAGGCGGCAGGCGTCAACGAAAAGCCCGCTTAGACCATAGGCTAGATTGTCCACCCCCACCACCCGCGCATTGGCTAGGGCCGCTTCTTCTCACGTAAACTGCAGGTCCTTCCTTGGCGCGTGAACCACGTGCCGTCCTGTTCCCACCTGCAAGCGAGGCAGTTCGACATCATGGGTATCGAAGCGCTGGGCCCCGGCGAAAAAGCCCCCAACGAGTTCTACGTCGTCATCGAGATTCCGGCCTACGGCCCGCCGGTCAAGTACGAAGTCGACAAGGACACCGGCCTGCTCATGGTCGATCGTTTCATGAATGTGGCGATGTCCTACCCGGCCAACTACGGCTACGTGCCGAAGACGCTGGCCGGCGACGGCGACCCCGTCGACGTGCTCGTGATGACGCCGCATCCGGTCGTCGCCGGCTCGGTCATCAAGTGCCGCGCGCTGTGCGTACTCGACACCGAGGACGAAAAGGGCACCGACGCCAAGCTGCTTGCCGTGCCGGTCGACAAGGTCAGCAACAATGCCTACGACCACCTCAAGGATCTGGCCGACGTGCCGGAGCGCATCAAGAACGAAATCCACCACTTCTACAGCTCCTACAAGGCGCTCGAGAAGGGCAAGTGGGTGAAGATCTCCGGCTGGCGCGACGCCGCCGCCGCGCGTGCCGAGATCGAGAACGGCATCAAGGCCTACAAGGGCTGAGAACCGCCGCGGCGTCCGACGACGCCCGCAAAAAAGGCCGCTCGCAAGAGCGGCCTTTTTTGTTGCCGATCGCAGAGGCCGAAGCTCTGTTGCATCGCGGCATAACCGGCGCACAAAAAAAGACCCCGGCAGTGCCGGGGTCTTTAATGACAAATTCGTTGGCCTTAGAGCGGACGGATCTGCGAGGCCTGCATGCCCTTCGGGCCACGCTTGGAGATGTACTCCACGCGCTGACCTTCCTTGAGGGTCTTGAATCCGGTGCCCTGGATTTCCTTGAAATGGGCGAAGAGGTCTTCACCGCCGTTGGCCGGGGTGATGAAGCCAAAGCCCTTGGCATCGTTGAACCACTTCACGGTGCCCGTTTCCACATTGCTCATGCGACGTTCCTTTAAAGCTAAAACTACAGATCGAGAAATACCACTGTGCAAGACGCTCAAGGAACTGGCCGTGGGCTTAGCGAAACGTTGCTCCACAAGTGAAGCAGGTAAAGCGAAACCAGAGGTAAGATGGCTTGACCGACTGCGGCGGGCACTCTACATAAAAAACAAAAGACTGTCTAACGATCCTGTCGCCATCCTGTCGACCGGGCCCAAGATGGCTCATCTGCAGGGAAAATTGATATTTCCAGAGGCCATCGTCGTCGAAACGGCGGCCCATAAAACGAGGAGAAGCGAATCGTGGCTTGGATGATTTATGGCGCCAACGGCTACACGGGAGAACTCATTGCGCGCGAGGCACAGCGGCGCGGCCTGACACCGATACTGGCCGGCCGCTCGCCGGATCGTGTCGGCACCCTGGCTGGCGAGCTCGGGCTGGAGGCCCGAAGCTTTGCGCTCGACGACTCCGCCGCGCTCGAACGCGGCCTGGCCGACATCGATCTGGTGCTGCATTGCGCGGGCCCGTTTTCGGCCACGGCGACGCCGATGATCGAGGCCTGCCTGGCCTCGCGCATTCATTACCTCGACATCACCGGCGAAATCGCGGTGTTCGAATATGCCCAGGCCCAGCACGAGCGCGCCCGCGAAGCCGGCATCGTGCTATGCCCCGGCGTGGGCTTCGACGTGATTCCGACCGATTGCGTGGCGGCCGCACTCAAGAAAGCCCTGCCTGACGCAACCCATCTGGCGCTGGGCTTCGACTCGCGCTCGGGCTTTTCGCCGGGCACCGCCAAGACGTCGGTCGAAGGCATGGCGCAGGGCGGCAAAGTGCGCCGCAACGGACGTATCGAATCCGTGCCGCTGGCCTACAGCGTGCGCCGCATCGACTTCGGCGACGGCGCCAAGCTGGCGATGACGATTCCCTGGGGCGACGTGTCGACCGCCTGGTACACGACGGGCATCCCCAACATCGAGGTCTACCTGCCGGGCTCGCCGGCGATGATCCAGAACGCCAAGCGCGCCAATGCGTTCCGCTGGCTGATCGGGCTACGCCCGGTCCAGAAGTTCATCAAAAGCCGCATCGACAGCAAGGTCAAAGGCCCCGACGAAACCCTGCGCGACAAGCTGCCGACCTTCGTCTGGGGCGAGGTGCGCAATGCGCGCGGCGAAACCCGCACCGCGCGCATCAAGACCGCCAACGGCTACAGCCTCACGATCACGGGCTCGCTGGCCGTGGTCGAGCACCTGCTGGCCAAAGCCCCGGCCGGCGGCGCCTACACACCTTCGCAGCTGGTGGACGCCGATCTCGTCGCCCGCCTGCCCGGCTCGGGGCCGATGAGCCTCGAATCAGGACTCAGCTCGCCTTCTGGATGAACTCGATCTTGTAGCCGTCGGGATCTTCGACGAAGGCGATCACGGTGCTGCCGTGCTTCATCGGACCGGCTTCGCGAATCACCTTGCCGCCCTTGGTGCGCGCCGCATCGCAGGCCGCAGCGGCATTTTCGACTTCGAGCGCGATGTGGCCGTAGGCGCTGCCGAGTTCGTAGCGCTCGACGCCGTAGTTGTAGGTCAGCTCGATGGCGCTCGCGCGGCTCTCGTCCTCGTAGCCGACGAAGGCCAGCGTGAACTTGCCGTCCGGATAATCGTGCTGGCGCAACAGGCGCATGCCGAGCACGCCCGTGTAGAAATCGATGGAGCGCCGCAGGTCGCCGACCCGCAGCATGGTGTGGAGAATGCGCATCTGCCTGTCCGTTGGTAACGCGATGGGTCGCGCATTATCGCACTGCGCGCGCGACAGCCCTGCGATGCCCTCGCCTACAGTGCTACCAGCGAGCAGGCCACGGCGCTGACGCGATCCTCGGCCTCGAGCCGGCTCACCGCGCTCTCGACGTCGGTGTAACGCCCGGTCAGCACCACCACGTCCTCGCCTTGCCGCTGCACGATCAGCTCGGGCATGTCGGGCAGCTCGCCGGTCACGCGGCCGATGGCGATGGCGCGCAGCTCCGGCGAATCGGCATGCAATGCGCGCACGCTGGTGACGTTGTGCAGGCGCGTCAGCACGCGCTCCACCAGCAGGTGCTGGCGGTCGGTGCCGCGAAACGACACCAGTACGCGCGACAGCTTGCGGCCGTTGTCGGCGAGCAGGCTGTAGATCGACAGGCCGCGATGCGAGAACACCGCGGCGATGGCGTGCATGACGCCGGGGCGGTCGGCGACTTCCAGCACGTAGACGATCAGCGAGTCCGATGCGCTCGCGGTGATGTTGACGGGCGCCACTTCGGGCACTGGCAGGCTCGGGTTTTCGCTCATGAGGCACTCCAGCTCGCGAGGCGGTCGCGGATCGTCGCAGCGGCCGCCAGCAGGCAATCGCGCTCCTCGTCATCGACGTCCAGGTCGGTGACCCGGGTCCAGCCGCGCAGGCTGCAGATCACCGGCACACCGAGCACGCCGGCCGGACCGAACCAGTCCTCGCTCGTGAGGCTGACCTGCGCCGGAATCACACTTTGCGCGCCGGTCAGGATCTGTTCGGCCATTTCGGCGGTCACCGCCGCCGTCGACACCGCCGTCTTGGCACCGGCGATATGCGTGACCAGCGGCAGCAGCACCGCGCGCATGTCGGGCGGCTGCGCCTCGGCATAGCGAAACGCCTGCTCGACCTCGCCGTTCTTCAGATAAGTGGCCAGCGCCGCCTTCTGCGACAGCACCGTCGCGGCGAACTGGCTCGGATGGCGATCGCCACGCAGGCGCTGCAGGGCCCGCGCATTTTCGGCCTCGTCGAAACCGTAGATCCAGAAACGCGACAGGATCGGTACCAGCGCATCGCCGTGCTCGCCGAGCATGTAGCCGTGCACGCGCTGACGCCGCACGCCGAAGTCGGCCGCGATCTCGCGGCGCAGGCGCATGGTGTCCTGATAGGCGCCCATGCCCAGCACGCGATGCGGGTCGAGATAGCGCGAGAACACCTCCACACCGAGCTCGACCGGATTGGTCACCACGATCACCAGCTCCTCGCCGTGCCCGCGCCTGGCCAGCGACTGCGCATAGGACTCGAACACCGCGCGATTCGACAGCGCCAGGTCGTGGCGACTGACCATCTGCGAACTCGAGGTCGGCGCGGTGCGGCCGGCACAGAACAGGATCAGGTCGGCGGCGACGTCCTCGGGCGAGAACGCGACGTCGATTTCGGGCGTGATCTCGGCGAAGGCATCGTAGAGATCGGCCCGGAAGCCATGCAGGGCGCTGGCGCTGCCGCCTTCGCGGCGGCCGACCAGCTGCAGGCGCTGGCGCGGCGACAGCAACTGCCGCGAAATGATCTGGACCGCCAGGGCGCGTCCCACATCGCCGTTGGCGCCGATGATGGCGATATCCATGTGTCGCCGAACTCCTGAATGAGGATTGCGAAAGTCGGTGGCGAAAAACCTTCAATCCAAGATCGAATCGACCACTCGATGGCGGTTTTGGCTCCGCGCCATCAAGGCAGAAAAGCTAAGTCGCTGATTTTTCAGGAGCAGAATATTGGAATGCGGATTGCCATTCATGAGGAACAATCCCCAACGGACACTCCGATGCGCTTCCTGCTCGCCCTGCCCCTCGCCGCTGTCGTCGCCACCGCCAGCCTGCCCGCGATGGCCGGCAGCGGCGACCGCATCTGCGACTACCAGCTGCGCTACGACATCGACATGGACTCGCAAGGTCTGAGCCTGACGCAGGCGGACGAGCCTTCGGTGCGCATCGAACAAGGTCGACTGTGGATCGACGGACAGCGCGAATCGCTGAGCGCGAGCGAGCAGAAGCGCCTGCGTCAGTACGAGCGCGACATGCGCCGCTTCAGCCGCGACACCGTCGACGTCGCCGTGCAGGGCATGCAGCTGGGCCTGCAGGGTGCGGCCACCGCTATCGCCGCGCTGACGGGCGAGCCGCTGGACGCGCAGACGCGCCAGCGCATGCGCACGCTGGAACTCCAGTTCAAGAACGGACTCGATGCGCAGCACCTGTCGGCTGAGCACCTGAGCACGCACTTCGACGACGAGATCGACGAAGCCGTCGACGAGCTGACCGGCGATCTCATGGAGCAGGCCATCGGTGGCGCCGGCAAGCTCATGGCGCTGGCGCTGTTCGCGCCGTCGCGACTCGAAGCCCGCGCCGATCGCGTCGAGCAGATGGTGAAGACGCAGATCGAAGGCCCCGCCAGCCAGCTCGAACGCCAGGCCGACGGCCTGTGCCAGCAACTGCAGACGCTCGACATGCTCGAGAACTCGATCGGCCGCTTCGACGCCTTCGAGCGCAAGGACCAGGGTCCTTCGATCTGATCGGCTTCAGTCGACGGGCGTGCGCCAGCCGGGATGATCGCCGCCGGCGGCTTCCTGTACCTGGGCCAGGCGCGCATAGGTCCAGGCCGCGAGTTCGCCACCGGCCGGCCTGACGCTGACTTCGCCCCAGGCCACCTCGCCGACCGCGAACAGCCGCGCCGCGGTTCCCACGCCGAAGATTTCGCGCAGGCGATCCTGGCGCCGCCACAACAGCAGATGATCGAGTGCGATCGGCACTTCCTGCACCCGGTGACCGGCTTCGCGCAGCAGGGCGATGACGCTGTCGCGCGTGATGCCGGCCAGGATGGTGCCGTCCAGCGGCGGCGTCAGCACGCGGTCGTCCAGCACCACGAAGACGTTCGCCGCGCCCGCCTCGCCGAGTTCGCGATGCGTGCGCGCATCGAGCCATAGCGCATCGTCGTAGCCGCGTGCCCGCGCGAGCTGCGCGCCCTGCAGACTCGCGGCGTAATTGGCCGCGGTCTTGGCCGCACCGAGGCCACCCGGCGCGGCGCGGATCAGTTCTCGCTCCGCCCACAGCCGCTTGCTCGCGA
>JALRLM010000274.1 GCA_023254435.1 Hydrocarboniphaga sp. | reverse complement strand
TCCAGGGATATTTGGTTGCGGCATCTAATGTGGCTCGACTCAGATTTAGACCAACTGAAATTCCATCACTGTCGACTGTTTTTGCTTCTATACGGGTTAGCAATCTAAAGCTTTGTGCATTTCCTTCAAATCCACCTATGCCTTCAGCAATCTTTGCTAACGCTTCTTCACCATTGTGTCCAAATGGTGGATGTCCTAAATCATGAGCCAAACATGCACTCTCCATTAAATCTGGATCTGCGCCTAATGCAGCACCTAACTCTCTACCAACTTGAGCGCACTCCAAAGAATGCGAAAGTCTCGTGCGCGGAAAATCACTGGCCCATGGCACCGCTACCTGAGTTTTCGCAGCTAAGCGACGCAATGCAAAGGAGTGAATAATTCTTGCTCGATCACGGGCAAACTCGGTGCGTCCTTTGCGTTTAGCAGGCTCGTCGAGCTGCGTGCAGTCGCGGCTCACGATCATGCCGACACGACGACGCGCCTCGGGCAGGTCTTCACGACGCAGCGCGCGCCAGACCTCGAGCGCGTGATCGCGAAGGCTGCGGTGGCCGATCGCCAGATACAGCAGCAGCACTTCGATGGCGGCGCACAACAGCGGCCAGCGCGATGTGAACCACAGCAGCACGCAAACCAGCAGTGTCGGCGGCATCACCGCCAGCAGCAGCGCGAAGACACCACGCCAGCGTGCGGCAGACTGCGCCGTCGCCTCGGCCGGATGCAGCCAGGCTTCGATGCGCCGCGCCAGCGCACCGAACATCACCAGAGGATGCGCCCGACGCGGTTCGCCGAGCACGGTGTCGGCGGCGATGGCGGCGGCGACCAGCAAGGCGCTCACGACATGGCTCCGGCATCGCTGCGATGCGCGCTCATGCGCCGAACAGTCGCGCCGCAGCGAGCGGATTCGAGGCGAAGTAGAAGTGCACGTAGGACGCGGTCAGCGCACCGTCGACGTAGATCGCCTCGGCGGTCTTGCCGCCATTGGGATTGCGCCCGCGCCGCGCCGGCACCATCGCCGTGCCGAGTTCGGAGTAGTGGAAGCTATGGCCACGCAGTTCGCCATCCGGCGTGTCCACGGCCTGCAAGCCCAGCGCCTGCAAGCGCGGCCGCATGCTGCAGCGCCCCGGCAGCAGGCCGGCCATCGCATGTTCGCGACCGTCGAGGTCGACCAGCGTATCGAACAGGGCCATCATGCCGCCGCATTCGGCCAGCATGGGCTTGCCGAGCTGGTGATGGCGTTCCAGCTGCGCATGCAGGCTCTTGTTGGCCGACCAGCGCGCGGCATGCAGCTCGGGATAGCCGCCCGGCAGATAGACCGCGTCGCAGTCGGGCAGCTGCGCATCGGCCAGCGGCGAGAACAGCCTGATCTGCGCGCCCAGCGCGCGCAGCAGGTCGAGATTGGCCGCATACACGAACGAGAACGCGGCGTCTTGTCCCACGGCGATGCGCTGGCCACGCAGCAGCGGCGCCATGGGCTCGGCGGCCGCAGGCTCGAAGCACGCAGGCGCGATGGCCTCGAAGTCCACCGCGGTCCCCAGCGCCTGCGCCGCGGCGTCGATGCGCGCGTCCAGGTCGGCGATTTCGGCCGCCTGCACCAGGCCCAGGTGTCGCTCGGGCAGCGTATAGGCCGCATCGCGCGGCAGCGCGCCGAGCAGCTTCAGCGGTGCGCGCAGGCTTTGCGCGAGCATCTGCCGATGCCGCTCGCTGCCGATGCGATTGGCGATCACGCCGTGAAACGGCAGGCCCTCGCGATACGTCGCCAGCCCCAGCGCCAGCGCCCCGAAGGTCTGCGCCATGGCCGAGCCGTCGACGACGGCGAGCACCGGAATGCCGAAGCGCTGCGCCAGATCAGCGCTCGACGGCTCGCCGTCGTAGAGGCCCATGACGCCTTCGATGAGAATCAGGTCGGCTTCGCCGGCAGCGTCATGCAGCAGCTGGCGGCAATGCGCCTCGCCGCCCATCCACAGATCCAGCGTGTGCACCACCTGGCCGCAGGCACGCTGCAACAGCATGGGATCGATGAAGTCGGGCCCGGTCTTGAACACGCGCACGCGCAGGCCGTCGCGGATCGCCCGACGCGCCAGCGCGGCCGTGACCGTGGTCTTGCCCTGACCCGAAGCCGGCGCGCTGACCAGCAACGCCCGGCAATGGCGAGCGCCGCCCTGCACGGCCTCGCTCACAGCTCGACGCCCTTCTGCGCGCGGATGCCACTCTGGAAAGCGTGCTTGAGCACGGCGATTTCGCTGACGGTGTCGGCGGCTTCGATGAGCTCGGGCGGCGCGGCGCGGCCGGTGACCACGGCGTGCTGCATGAGCGGACGCGACAGCAGCACGCGCACGACGTCCTGCACATCGAGATAGCGATGCTTGAGCGCGATGTTGAGCTCGTCGAGCACGACCAGGCCGATGCTCTCGTCGGCCAGCAGGCGCTGCGCCACGCCCCAGGCGGCCTGCGCCTTCTCGATGTCGCGCGGGCGATCCTGCGTCTCCCAGGTATAGCCCTCGCCCATCACGTGCCATTGCAAGCGATCTTGCAGCGGCAGGCCACGAAAGAAACGCTCCTCGCCGGTGCCCATCGCGCCCTTGATGAACTGCACCACGCCCACCTTCATGTCGTGGCCCAGCGCGCGCGCCACCATGCCGAAGGCCGAGCTGCTCTTGCCCTTGCCGTTGCCGGTGTTGACCAGCAGCACGCCGCGATCTTCGGTGGCGGCGGCGATCTTGCCGTCCACCACCTGCTTCTTGCGCAGCATGCGCGCGCGATGCCGCGCGGCCAGCGCGTCGTCGGCCATCTCGTTCACTGCGGACATCGGCGACTCAGGCGCGCGCGAGCTGTCCGCGCGGCGCGATGGCGCGTGCCAGCGCATAGACCACGGCGGCGGCGGCGACGTAAACGGCCATCACACTGGTCGAATGCGGGTAGTAATGCGTGACGCGACCGGCGAACTCGCTGAGGCTGGCGTCCGGATAACGGCCCGAGAAGAAGTAGAAGCCGCCGCCCGAACACAGATAGGCGACAAAGCCGCTGGCCACCAGCGTGGTCGCCAGCGGCAGCAGCGTACGCAGTTCGTCGCGATGGATCGATGCGTACAGACGCCCGGCGAACCACAGCGAACCGTAAGCCGGCAGCAGCGCCCAGTAGGCCGGCGACACGCACCACTGCGTGATCGTGCCGCGCTCCAGCGAGCTGATGTCGAGCAGCGAGGCCAGCGCGAACAGCGCCACGAAGCCCCACAGCGGACGAAACAGCACGCCGGCCAGGAAGAACACCGCCCACGAGGCGCTGGGCAGCGCATCGACGCTGGCGAAGTGCTGGCCGCGCGTGGCGATCATCAACAGGGCGAGCACGCCCAGGGCACCGAATTGAATCGGACGGGAAAGCGTCATCGAAAAGACTCCGACAGGCGCGCTCGGCGCGCATGAGGCATCCCGAATCGGCGCGCCCACCGCGCGCCTTCGGTCTGTTCCGGACCGGTCTCCGGGCTCGCGAGCACCGACTGCGAACGATGCCTTCCCATGTCGAGCGACACAGTGGCGTGAAAGCGTTCGCGCTCTCGCTTACCGTTGCGGGGGCAGCGCCGGACTGGCGATCAGGGCCTGATCGCGTCACCGGCTTCCCGTTTCACCTGCTTCGACGAACATCGAGCGCAGGCATCCGAAACAGGCTGCACTGTATCCGCGCCGCGCAAGCCTTCACAAGTGTCTTAGGCGATCAATCGGCGTGGGCGATTCGGCGTCTTGCCCCTGTCGCGTCGGCGCACCTAGAATCGCGGCGCCGCGTTTCTCGCGCGGTTTTTCGATCGGGTGCCCCGAGGATTATCCAAAGGGTTATTGATCCGGCCACTAATCTATTGAAAATGGACGGCGTGTTTTTCTATTTCAACGGTGCTCAGTAAACAGGCGGTCACGTGGCCGGATCAATAACAGAACTCAGCTCTGTTGGGTTATTGAGGCGGCCACTTCACCGTCATTTACGACGTACCGCTGGGAACTTCACGGCAGGCTGTTTTTCAAGTGCTTGGTGGCCGCCTCAATAATCCGGCCACCATCAACTTGAAGCCTGCGTATGGCCCATCGGAGCGCGGTGCCTCGATCAGAGCGGTGACGTGGCCGGATTGATAAAAAATTAATGCTCTGTGTTATCGAAGCGGCCATTGAAGTTCGTGCTCTGACGCAAGCTCGTAACGACAAGCGCTCCCTAATCTCAAGAAGCCAATGGCCGTTTCGATAACGGCTTGTCCACCGCGCCGGCGACTCGTGCGACTTCGGCGCCCGTCCAGGCGTCGCGACGACGCAGTGGCCCAGAAAAAGTTTCGGGCGCACACCGGGGGGTTGTGCGCCCGAACTCGCGGGACCATTGCAGTGCCGCGAGGCCATTGCACATTAGCGAGCGCGTCGCACGCCGCCCAATGAATTGATCGCGCGCGTGCATAACCCCCGGTTATGGCGGACAGCCCGGCGTCCCGTCGAGGCCGCGCTGCGCGGCCAGCAGGAACGGCCGGTCGGGCAGGCCCGTGAAGCGCGCGATCAGCTGGCGGTAGTCGTCCTGCGGCGACAGCCCGGCCAGCCGCTGCGGATGCAGGGCCTTGGCCAGATACTCCATGCCGATGATGTTGAAGGCGCTGTCGAAGAACTGGTGGGTGATACCGATCACGCAGCCGCGCGTGATGGCGACGCGATCAAAGCCCGGCCGCGCCATGAGCTTGCGCATCGCCGCCTGCACCCGTGCTTCGTCGACGCCGTAGCCGAACGGGATCGCACGCGAGGTCTCGCGAGCGAACGGCGTGCCGGTCATGAAGTACACGTCGGGCGGACGCGCGATCAGCATCTCCAGGGCGATGTCGCCCGACGCACCCGGCAGGTAGTCGCTGGCGTAATTGCGCGCGAACACGCCTTCGATGAGCTGCGCCCAGGAGGTGCGGTTCTGCGAGTAGCAGCACTGATCCAGGCCCAGCCGGCCCGCGCGCACTTCGAGAAACACCAGCGGCCTGGGCGCATCGCGGATCGCCGCGTGCAGCGCATTCAGATGCTCGCTGTAGAAGTCCACGTATTCGCGCGCCCGCGCCTGCCGCCCCAGCACCTCGCCGAGGATCTCGACGCTGCGTCGCGTGTTGGCGAGCGGATCGCTTTGATCGTCGACGTAGAGCACCGCGATACCGAGACGCTCCAGCAGCGGCCCGAGCGCGCCGCCCTCGAGCGCCGCTCGCATCTTGATGTCGAGCACGATCAGGTCGGGATCGATCCAGACGATGCGCTCCAGGTCACCGTCGCCGGAGGTCTCGAGTCGCAGCTGCGGAATCTCGCGCGCCTGCGGCCAGGTCTGCTCGAACAGCGCCCACAGCGTGGGATCGGACGGCCGGATGCTGTTGTTCCAGGCCACCAGCCGCGCGAAGGGATTCTCGCGCTCGAGCAGCGCCAGCATCGTCAGGTGATTGCCGTTCTGCAGATAGATGCGCTGCGGCGGCGCCTGGATGGTGACGCGGCGCTGCGCGATGTCGACCACCGTGCGCGGATAAGCCTCATCGGCCGCGACACTCTGCCTGCCGGCTAACAAATCGAGCGACAGCGCGAACCACAGCGACCACGCCAGCAGGCGCCGCTTCATGCGCGATGCGCCTCGTGCGCACCTTCGATGGCGATGTGCAGGCCGCGATCCTCGGCTTTCACGATGGCGCGCACGCGCCAGACGCGCGCCAGCAGCTCGGCCGTGATCACCTGCTGCGGCGCGCCGCAGGCCGCCAGGCGTCCCTCGTGCAGCACCACCACCTCGTCGGCCCAGCGCGCGGCCAGCGCCAGATCGTGCAACACGACCACGACGATGCGACCGTCGCCGGCCGCGCTACGCACCAGGCTCATGACGTCGACCTGATGACGCAGATCGAGCGCGCTCGTGGGCTCGTCGAGCAGCAGCAGGCGCGGCTCGCGGATCATCGCCTGCGCCAGGCTGGCGATCTGCCGCTGTCCGCCCGACAGCGCCGACAGCGGGCGACTCGCCAGCGCCAGCAGATCGAGCCGCGCGAGCAACGCGTGGATGCGATGCAGCAGCGTGGACTCGTCGGTGTAGGCGCTGCGCGGATCGGTGCGCAGCGTGCCCAGCAGCGTTTCGGTCACGGTCAGGCCGATCGCCTCGGGCATGGCCTGCGGCATGTAGCCCACGCGCTGCGCACGGGCCATCGGCGACATCGCCGCCAGCGATTCGCCGTCGAGCTGCAGTTCGCCCTGCGCGGGCACCAGGCCGGCCAGCGAGCGCAGCAGGCTCGACTTGCCGGCACCGTTGGGGCCCAGCAGCGCGATCACGCGTCCAGGCCGCAGGCAGGGCAGCGTGATGTCGTGCAGTACCTCGCGCGCGCCGTAGCGCAGGCTCAGGCCGCGCAGCCTCAGGCCGGTTTCGATGCCACTCATGCCTGCGGCCTGCGCAGGATCAGCCACAGAAACGCCGGCACGCCGACCAGGGCGGTGACGATGCCGATGGGCAGCACGGTGCCCGGCACGACGAGCTTGGCGGCGATGGCCGCGAGCGACATCAGCAGGCCGCCCGTGAGCAGGCTTGCGGGCAGAAAGTAGCGATGGTCCTCGCCCACCAGCAGGCGCGCGATGTGCGGCCCGACCAGGCCGACGAAACCGATGGTGCCGACGAAGGCCACGGCCGTGGCCGCGAGCAGGCTGATGCGCAGCAGTGCGGCCAGCCGCAGGCGATTGACGTCGATGCCCAGCGTGCGGGCGCGCTCGTGGCCGAAGCGCAGCAGCGTGAGCCGCCAGGTCGCGCGCAGTGAAAACGGCAGCACCAGCGCGATGACGGCGGCCAGCGTCGCCAGCTTGGGCCAGCTCGATCGATTGAGGCTGCCCATGCTCCAGAACACGAACTGCTGCAGCGCATCGGCCGAGGCCAGGTATTGCAGCAGCGCGACCAGCGCGTTGAACGTGAACACCAGCGCGATGCCGAACAGCACCAGCGTCTGCGGCGATCCCTGCCTGGCGTTGCCGACCAGCTGCAGCAACAGCACCGAGCCGGCGGCGAAGACGAAGGTGTTGATGGGCAGCAGCCAGTCCATCGGCAGCCCTGGAATGCCCGTGCCCAGCAGCATCGCCAGCCCGGCACCGAGCGAGGCCGCCGACGACACGCCCAGCGTGAACGGGCTCGCCAGCGGATTGTCGAGAATGGTCTGCATCTCGGCGCCGGCCAGCGACAGCGCCATGCCCACCAGCACCGCCATGAGCGCGAACGGCAGCCGCAGCTGCCAGACGATGGCCGCGACCGGATTCGACACCGCGTCCTGCATCAGCAGCGCGCGCAGGATGTCGGGCGGCGCGATGCCGGCCGAGCCCGTCGCCAGGTCGGCCAGCATCGCCAGCACCAGCGTGATGGCCAGCACGGCGATCACGCGCAGGCGCCGCAGGCGCGCGCGGCGCAGATCGCCGATCAGCTCGGCGATGTCCGCGCCCTGCGCCTGCGGCGACGCTTCAGCCACCGAAGCTGCCGCGCCAGGCCAGCGTGAAGTTGCGCGGCGCGCCGAAACGCGTCTGGCGGTTCGACTGGCTGCCGAAGCGCTCGTAGTAGGTTTCGTCGAACAGGTTGTTGACGGTCAGCATCAGATTGCCCAGGCGCGCGAAGCGATAGCCGAGCTGAGCCGAGGCCACCACGTAGTCGTCGCCCTGCCAGCGCACGCCGCCCGATTCCAGCGAGCCCGCGCTGGCCGAACGCAGGCCGCCACCGATCTGCCAGGCGTTCAGGTCGCCCGGCAGGCGATACGAAGTCCAGGCATTGAAGTTGTGCTTGGGGAACGTGGAGTTGAAGGTCTGGCCCTGCTGATCCACGGGCGCTTCGAGAAACTCGGTTTCGGTGTAGGCGTAGCCGATGGTCAGGTTCCAGCCCGGCGTGATCTGGCCCGTGACCTCGGCTTCCATGCCCTGCGCGCGCACTTCGCCGGCGGCGATGGAGAAGTCCTCGTTGTCGGGATCGGTCAGCGCGCGATTGGTGTCGTCGATGCGATACGCCGCCAGCTGCGCGTTGAGCCGGCCACCGAAGTATTCGCCCTTGATGCCGGCTTCCCACTGGCGGCCGTCGCGCGCCGGCAGGATGTCGCCATCGACGGTGCGCTCCTCCTGCGGCGTGAAGATGCTGCTGTAGCTGACGTACAGCGAATGCTGTTGCGTCACGTCGAACATCAGCGCCGCATAGGGCACGAACTCGGCATCGAGCTTCTGGTCGATCTCGGGCTCGTCCGGATCGTCGGTCTCCCACCACATCAGGCGCGCGCCCAGCGTCGCCGTCCAGCGATCGGCCAGCGAGACGCGCGACTGCGCATAGGTGCCGGTCTGGCGGATGCGCGTCTTGGGAATGGCCGGCACGTCCTGGCTCGGCAGCGCGTAGTCGTACTGCAGATCGTTGATGTTGGCCGTGAAGTTCCAGTTGGCACCGGCCGGCAGGCCACCTTCGAACTCGCGGTAGTCGACGCCGGCCACGAGCTCGTGCTCGCGCCCCAGCAGCGAGAACGGCGTCAGCACGTAGGCGTCGAAGCCCAGATCGTCCTGGCGCGACACCTGATGGTTGGCGCGCATGGTGAAGTCGCCGGTCTCGGGGTCGACCGTGCTCTGGCTCATGTAGCGGTTCAGGTCGGTGAAGCGGCGGAACTTGCTCGCCGTCGCCACCATCTTGCCGCCGTTCTGCAGCGCATGTTCGAGCTCGACGAAAGTGCGGATCGAACTCTGGTCCTTGGTGCTGTTCTCGGCACCGATGTAGGTCGAGCGCGGCACGTCGAGCAGGGTGCCGTCGGCCATCATCGGCAGGCCCAGGTTCACGGTCAGGTCGCCCCACTGGCCCATGACGCCGGCCGACAGCGTGGTGGCCGCCGACAGGTCGTATTCCAGCGTGCCGTAGCCGCCCGACAACTGGCGATATTCCACGTCGACGAAGCTCTGGCTCTGGTCGTGGAAGGCCACCATGCGGCCCCGCAGGCGGCCGTCGGCCGTCAGCGCGCCGGTGACGTCGGCCTCGGCGCGATAGCGATCCCAGGACCCGGCCAGCAGCGCACCCGACACGGCGTATTCGCGCCGCGCGCGCTTGCGCACCAGGTTGATGGTGCCGCTGGGATTGCCCGCGCCCTGCAGGATGCCGGACGGGCCGCGCCAGACTTCGGCGCGATCGAAGAACGAAAAATCCAGAAAGCTCGCGCCCCACATGCCCTGGCCACCGCGCGCGTTGAGGCCGTCGATCATGTAGTTGTCGACGAGGTAGCCGCGCGCCTCGATGTTGACCACGCCCGTGGTGGTGTCGTTGGCCTGCATGCCGGTGACGTAGCGCATCGCCTCGGCCAGATCGGTGACGTTCTGGTCGTCCATGCGCTGGCGCGTGAGCACCGACACCGACTGCGGCGTCTCGCGCGGCGAGCCGCTGAGCTTGCCCACCGACAGCTCGCGCGTGGTGTATTCGCCGCTGCCCTCGGTATCGCCATCGGCCGAGCCGCTGACGTGGATGGCGTCCAGCGCCACGGTCCGGCCGGCGTCGGAGGGGGTGGCCGGCGCCACTTTTTCTGACGATTCCTCCGCCGCCACCTCGGCGGCGCAGGCAAGACCGGGCATCGCCAGCACGGCGACAAAGGGAAAGACCAGGTTCGACGTTCGCATGAAAATCCACGGCTGCGCCGGGCCCACCACGAGGGGTGGACCGGCTTTGAAAGAGGAGTTCGAGACCAGCGGGCGGCTATCGGCGGCTGGGTGAGGCGGGTGACGACGGCACCAGTTTAGCCATGCAAATGCGATTTATTCGCATCGATCGTGGTTAAATTAACGGACCGCTGGTCCAGAAAACCTGAACATTGAAAGCCTCCACCGCGCGCGCGGCCTCACCGACCTCGGTCAATCTCAAGCTGCTGCAGAGCTTCGTGCTGGTGGCCGAGCTCGGCAGCTTCAAGCAGGCCGGCGACCGCCTGCACCGCTCGCGCTCGGCGATCAGCATGCAGATCCGCGCGCTGGAGGATCAGGCCGGCGTGCATCTGCTGGAGCGCAGCAGCAAGCAGGTGGCGCTGACGCCCGAAGGCCGCAGCTTCCTGGCCTGCGCGCGCCGCGCCATCGACGAGGTCAACGCCGGTTTCGCCCAGCTGCGACGGCCCGAAGCCGAGCGGCGCGGCCGCATCCGCCTGGCCTGCTCGCCCAGCGTCGCCGCCTCGCGCCTGCCGCGGCTGCTGTCGATCTTCGAGCAGGACTATCCGTTCGTGAGCATGGAGATTCGCGAGCTGCCCTCGGCCGATCTGCTCGAGGCCGTGCGCAGCGCGCAGGTGGACCTGGGCATCGGCACTGTGGTGGAGAACCCCGACATCGACTTCGAGGTGCTGCTCGACGATCGCCTGTACGCACTGGGCTCGGAATCGCTGCTGGCGGGCTACACGAGCATCGTGCGCCTGCGCGACCTGGCCAGCATGCCGCTGCTGATGTCGGTGGATTCCACCGCCCAGCGCCTCCAGCTGGAGCAGGAGGCCGCGCGCCGCCGGCTCACGCTTAACGTGCGCCACGAATGCATCAACGCCTACACGCTGGTGGCGATGGCGCTCGAAGGCCTGGGCGTGGCGATCCAGCCCGAATCGATCATCGGCGCACTACCGCTGCCGCCCAGGATCCGCCGCCTGCGCGTGGTGCAACCCGAGCTGGTGCGGCAGATGGCGCTGGTCCGCCGCCGCGGCCAGCTGCTCGACGCCGCGACCACGCGCTTCGTCGAAATCCTGCGCAGCGAGTTCGGCCAGCCGCACACCTCGCGCGGGCATCGCATCTGAGCCCTCGCCAGCGCGTCACCCAAACCTGGGACAATGGCGGTTCGCCACCCTCGCCCGTTGCCGTGACCTCACCCGCCACCCCGCTGCTGACCCTGCCCGTGCACGAAGCCCTGCTGACCGCGCGTGCGGCCGGCGCCGTGGAGCTCCGTTGCTCGCTGGACCTGGGCCGCAGTCAGAGCACGGTGCAGATCGGCGCGACGCACTGGCAGCTGGACGATCGCGACTACCCCTACGCCGAAGTCTGCAAGGACCGCACGATCTACCACTGGGACGGCGCCGCCTTCGCGCCGGTGTCGCGCTACTCGGGCTCGCTGATCAAGCTGGTGCCCACCGACTGGGGCGCGCCGACCT
>JALRLM010000233.1 GCA_023254435.1 Hydrocarboniphaga sp. | reverse complement strand
TGGTCGGCGCTGGTGCCGCGATAGGCGCGGCCGCCGGTCTTGTTCGAAGCGGGGGAATCAGCCATGGCCAATATTGACATCTATCGTTGTCAGATTAAAACTGACATCAACTGATGTCACAATAACAAGGCGAGGAGACATGAAACATTTCGCAGGCAAGGTCGCGGCCATCACCGGCGCGGCATCGGGCATGGGCCGGCAGCTGGCGGTGCAACTGGCGGAACGCGGCTGCCATCTGTCCCTGTCGGACGTCAACGTCGCCGAGCTCGAGGTTACGGCGCAGCAGGCCGGACGTTTCGGCGTGCGCGTGACCACGCAGAAGCTCGACGTGTCCGATCGCGCCGCCGTCGAGGCCTGGGCCCGGCAGACCGCGGCCGACCACGGTCAGGTCAACCTGATCTTCAACAACGCCGGCGTGGCGCTCAGCGCGACCATGGAGGGCGTGGAGTACGCCGATTTCGAGTGGATCATGGGCATCAACTTCTGGGGCGTGGTCTACGGCACCAAGGCCTTCCTGCCGTACCTGAAGGCTTCGGGCGACGGCCATGTGATCAACACCTCGAGCCTGTTCGGACTCTGTGCGCAGCCCGGCATGGGCGGCTACAACGCCAGCAAATTCGCCGTGCGCGGCTTCACCGAAAGCCTGCGCCAGGAACTCGATCTGCAGAACTGCGGCGTGTCGGCGACCAGCGTGCATCCGGGCGGCATCAAGACCAACATCGCGCGCGCCGGTCGCGTGTCCAAGAGCATCGAGGGCGTGCTGCTCAAGGATTCCACCAAGGGTGCGGCGCGCTTCGAGAAGCTGTTCATCACCACGGCCGACGATGCCGCGCGCGTCATCCTCAAGGCTGTGCGGCGCGATGCACGCCGCGTGCTCGTGGGCCCCGACGCCAAGTTCACCGACTGGTTGGTGCGCTGGTTTCCGGCCTGGCACCAGGTGGTGCTGGAGAAGCTGGCGCGCTGGTACATGCGCGGCATCTAAGGCTCACGACCGCCTGCGCCGCCGGTGCCTCAGTCGGCGGTGCTGCTGCTCGCCGCCGCCATCGCATTGCGCTGCGCGCGGCGGCTTTCGCGATATTGCACGGGTGTCTTGCCCGACCAGCGCTTGAACGCGCGATAGAAGGTGCTGGGCTCCGAGAACCCCGTCAGGTAGACGATGTTCTCGATCGCCTCGTCGGTGCGTGCGAGCAGGCGCTTGGCCAGCGAGAAGCGGAAGTCGGCGAGGATCTGCGAAAAGCTCGTGCCCGTGCGCGCGAGCTCGAAGCGCAGGCGGCGCGGCGCGATGTCGAGTTCGCGCGCCACTTCTTCGAGATCGCAGTTTTCCAGCTCCAGGCGCTGCGCGAACACGCCGCGAATGCGCTCGACGAGATCCTCGCGCTTGAGCTTCATGAGGCGCTTTTCGGCCAGGTCTTCGTGGAGCTGCAACAGATCGGGATCGAAGTGCGGCGAGCGATAGTCGAGCAGCCGGCGATCGAACCAGATCTCGCTTTCGCGGCCGCCGAAAGTCACCGGGCAGCCGAACACTTTCTCGTATTCCGCGTCCGACGCGCGTTGGCTGCAGCGCAGCAGGATGCGCTGTGGCGAATACGATTTCTCCGTCACCGCGCGCGCGAACTGGATCAGCTCGTAGACGACCAGGATCTCGGTGTGGCGCAGTTGCGGCGCGTCCACCGCGGTGCCGACCACGGCCACGCGTACGCCTTGCTCGTCGTCGACGATGCGCATGCTGATGGCATCGGAGATGAGCCGGATGTACTTGAGCGAGCGCTTGAGGCCTTCGCCGAAGGTGCGGCTGCTGAACATCAGGTATTCGAGCACCTCGCCACGGAACACGGGCAGGTGCGGACACAGGTGCAGACCCACTTCGGGATCGTGCGTCACCGACTCGACGGTGCTCCAGAAAAAGGCCTGCTGCTGATGCGGCGTGCGCAGCTCGCGCAGCGCGAGCTTTTCGGCGTCGTAGCCCAGACGCTGGTAGATCGCGGCCACATCGAGGCCGGCTTTCACCATGCCTTCATGGATGAGCTGCAGCAACTGGCCGGAATCCCGCATCGCTCTGCGTCCCCGCGACTGATCGAGGCGCTAGTGTGCCGGATTGGCCGCAGCGACGCACGTCCGGAAACGGCGCTTGCAGACGTAAATTTTGCCAGTGCGCGGAGTCTGGCCGAATCCCGCGCCCGCTACCCTACGGTGCCTGCGTTTCGAGTCTGGAATTCTCGGCGTCGGTGGCGACCGGGTGCGGCCGCACCCATTCGGGCGGCGCCCACAGGTGCTTGAGCCGTTCGCGCAGCCGGCCGGGCCGGGCGACGTCGGCGAACATGTCGCGCCATTCATGGAACATCATCACCAGCGGATTGCGCGTGTGGATCTGCCGCGTGATGCCGTAGTCGCAGGGCGCCTGCTCCGGCACGAAGCTGCCGAACAGCTTGTCCCAGATCACCAGCACGCCGGCGTAGTTGCGATCGATGTACTGCGGGTTGCGCGCGTGATGCACGCGATGATGCGAGGGCGTGTTGAACACGGCCTCGAACCAGCGTGGCAGCTTGCGCACCGCTTCGGTGTGGACGAAGAACTGATAGCCGAGGTTGATCGCCACCACCAGGATCACGTGCTCGGGCTTGAAGCCGATGTAGGCCAGCGGCAGCCAGAACAACCACATGCCCGAAATCGGATAGGTCAGGCTCTGGCGTAGCGCGGTCGACAGGTTCATGCGCTCGGAGCTGTGATGGGTGACGTGGCTGGCCCACATCCAGCGGATGCGATGGCTGCCGCGATGGAACCAGTAATAGAAGAAGTCCTGCAGCAGCACGAGCAGCAGCAGCGTCGCGGCGTTGAACGGCACGTCGAACAGGCGATGGCCGTAGACCCAGTAGAACAGACCGATCAGCAGGGCCCAGGCGATGCCGTCGGCCACCGCATGCGACAGCGCCAGCGCGATGTTGGTGGCGGTCTCATGCACGGAATAGGTCTGCTGGCGACGGCGTTGCAGCAGCCAGGCTTCGGTCACCATGCAGACGACGAAGACGGGCGCCATCAACAGCAGAAAGATTTTTTCGATGCCGATCTTATCGATCGTCTGCAGCGCCTCGCCGAACATGCGCGGGCCTCCTCGCGGTCACCGGGTCGTGATTGGAGCACAGGATCCTGTGCTTGCCACTGGTAAAAGCGGCGGGCCGACGCGACGCTGGGCGCGGTGGCCCAGGCGTCGCGACGACAATGCGGCTTACAGCTTCGCTGCGAGCCGCGAGCCCTGGTCGATGGCGCGCTTGGCGTCGAGCTCGGAGGCCACGTCGGCACCCCCGATCAGATGCACCGTGGCGCCGCCCGCGAGCAGCGCCGCCTGCAGTTCCCGCTGCGGCTCCTGGCCCGCACAGATGACGATGTGATCGACCTCGACGAGCTGTTGGCGCTCGCGCTTCTCACCGAAGCTCACGCGCAGTCCGCCGGCCTCGACGGCCTCGTAGTTCACGCCGGACATCATCTTCACCTGCTTCATCTGCAGCGCCGCGCGATGCACCCAGCCGCTGGTCTTGCCCAGGCCGGCGCCGGGCTTGCCGGGCTTGCGCTGCAACAGCCAGATGTCGCGCGGACTCGGCGCGGGCTCGCGGACCACGCCGGCGACGCCGCCGCGGGCCAGGGCCGGATCGCCCACGCCCCATTCGCGCTGCCAGGCCGCCAGGTCCAGCGCCGGCGAATGACCGTCGTGAGCCAGAAACTCGGCGACGTCGAAGCCGATGCCGCCGGCACCGATCAGCGCCACGCGCCGGCCCACCTGGGCATGGCCGCGCAACACGTCGGTGTAATAGAGCACGCGGCCGTCGGCGACACCGGCGTCCTGTCCCGGAATCTTCGGATCGCGCGGCGATACTCCGGTGGCCAGCACGATGTCGTCGTAGCGCCCGGCCAGCAGTTCGGTCGCCTCGACGCGACGCGACAGATGCAGTTGCACGCCCGTGGCGTCGATGCGCTTGCCGAAGTAGCGCAAGGTTTCGAAGAACTCCTCCTTGCCCGGAATGCGCTTGGCCATGTTGAACTGGCCACCGATCTCGCCGGCGGCGTCGAACAGGTCGACCGCGTGGCCGCGCTCGGCCAGCACGGTGGCGCAGGCCAGGCCCGACGGCCCCGCGCCG
>JALRLM010000181.1 GCA_023254435.1 Hydrocarboniphaga sp. | reverse complement strand
CGGTCGGCGTCAGGCCCGTACTACGTGTGAACGCTCGACATAGGGCGCTTCGTTGGGAATAGCCCGAAGCCTCAGCAATGTCCTCGAGGCGGCCTCGCTCCCGGCGGAGCAGGCGCTTGGCGATTCTAAGACATTCGCCTTCCTGCAAGTCCGAGAAGGTCGTCCCGATCGCTTCGAGCTTCAACCGCAAGGTCCGATTGGGAATCTGGAGTTCGGCAGCGACATCGTCGAAGCTACAGCGACGGTTTGGAAGATGCGCGACCAGCACCCTTCGAACTCTGTCCTCCAGGTCCTGTCGCTGCAGCTCGAGCAGGCGTCGGCCGACCTCTTTACGGTGTGCATCCCAGATTTCGGGGACATGGTGCGGAGAGCGCAGCGCAAGCAGGGTTCGATCGAACTCGATCTCGGTCGGGCCGCGTCCAAATTCGACATCGCATTCGAAGACCGACTCATAGTCCCTGAGAGCCCCCAGATGCGGGCACCCGAACTTGATCGATTTCGGCCGAAAAGCCTCGTCGGTTACTGCGCGTAAGAAGCCGATTAATGCAAATGCCATACAGATCTCGGTATGGCGCATCTGCGGCGCAACGGAGTCGGACGCTTTGACCGACAATACAGGGTTGACGCCATCCGCCCGTAGCACGGCGAGTCTAAGGGCATCCGACAGCAGACGGGACGATCTGCAGACCACGTCGAGGCCTTCCGCATACGTCGGACAGCTCAGCATGGCGTAAGCCAGCATGCCACCTCGCAACCTGGGCATGCGCGCGCAAATCTGCAGTCCGATCTCCGGGTTGCCGGTAATCGATTCCGCGGCCAGCCAGAAGTCGGCCTGCTGGGCGTGTGGGAAACGGAACCATAAATCGATACACGAGGTGGCTTCGTAACCGAGTCGCCGGCCAATCGCTGCGACGTCGACTCCAGAGCGCTGTAAGCCGCTATAGACGAGGAACCGCAACTCAGGCGAATCGTTCATATGGGATGCTCCTGTTCGGGATCGTCCTCAACGTAACCCTTGCGGTGATGCCACCAGGCGCCGATTGCCGGTACGCCCTTACAGTTTGGCGTTAGGTGCATGCGTCGACAAGAACTGCTCGACCACACGCGCGGTTTCTTCGGACTGCATATCGAGAAACAGGTGCCCCCCGCCGCGAATGAAATGCAACTGCGAATCGTGGAGCAGGGCCGCCAGGATGTGTGCATTGGCCGGCCGGATCAGCGGGTCGTCGTCTCCACACAAGACCAGTGCCGGACATCGGATTTTGTGCAGCCAAGGCAGGCTGGTGAAGCGAAGAATCGCGAACAATTGCTGGAAGTAAGCATGCATCGCCGGCGGTCTGGCCTTGGATGCATAGCGCGCCGCACGTCCGAGGTGCCCTCGCATTTCACCGCCGTAAATGAGACTGGCATTACGCGCCATGAACCGCGGGGAGAAATATCGAATCGGCGTCAGCATCAACAACAGCGCCGAGATCCGGCCCGGGATCATCAGGATTCCGGCGCTGGTGGCCATCAGGATCAGATGAAGCACACGGGCGGGATAGTCGCGGGCGATTTGTTGTGCCAGCCCCCCACCCCACGAAACGCCTGCCACGCTGAAGGCGCCGGAATGGCCCAAGGCGTCCATCAGCCCCACGGCCATCTTCGCGTAGTACTTGAGGCTGGGCCAGAACAGACTGGCCTCGGACTGTCCGCAGCCCGGGACATCGAACAGCACGATCCGACGCCCCTTGAGCGCTTGAACGAACGGCAGCAGCAATTCGAAATTGGCGCCGATTCCATTGCACATCAGTATCGGCGGGCCGCTCCCTTCTGAGCGGGCATAGCGCAATCTCACGCCATTGACTTTGACGTAGCCGACTTCCAACTCCCCGGGTTGCACCGGGGCGGCATGCCGATCCAACCGCGTGCGTCCCGGCCGGACCCGTTTATCGCTGTAGATTCTGGCGGAGCTCATTCGTGGACGTAGCGTCCTGGGGCGCTGGAAAGGATAGGGTAGGCCTCACTGCCTGATGAGGTGGGGGCGGCTTGCAAGGCTCCGGAGCGCTCATGGAGCCAGCGGTGCCAGTGTGGCCACCAGCTTCCATCGTGGTGCTCTGCCACCTCACGCCAGGCATCCGCCGTCTCGGCCAAGGGGCCTCCGGTCCAGAACTCGGCTTTCTTGCTGCCTGGCGGACTCAAAATGCTCTGCATGTGCCCGGCATTCGCCAGCACGAACGTGCGTTGGCCGCCAAACAGCTGGGTGTTGCGATAGCAGGCCTTCCACGGCGTGATGTGGTCGGTGGTTCCACCCAGGACATAACTATCGCAGGTGATTTTCTCGAGATCGACGGGAATACCATGCAACCTCAGGGCGCCGGATTTACTGAGCGAATTGTTGGAGAAAACGTCCATGAATTCGCTGTGCAGCTGCGCCGGCAGACGCGTGTAGTCGTTGTTCCAGTACAAGATGTCGAACGCGGGTGGGGATTTTCCGAGCAGGACGTTGTTGACCCAGTAGTTCCAGATCAAATCATTCGGCCTCAACCAAGCGAAAGCGGCCGCCATCGCACGGCCGTCCAGCACGCCAGCCTTGGCCGACTTCTTTCGCGCCGCCTCGATGGCGCTTGGCGTTGCGAACAGTCCCAGCGGCGTATCGCCGAGCTCTCCGACATCCAACACGCTCACCAGCAGCGTCAGCGTGTTGACGCGGAAATCACGGGCGGCAGCACGAGCGGCGACATAGGCGGCCAAGGTGATCCCCCCTGCGCAGGCACCCATGAGATTGACGCGCGATGAGTGCGCCAGCTGGCAGATGGTTGCGATCGACATGTCGATAGCCGCCGCGTACTCCGCCAGCCCCCAGTTGGCACACTCGGCGGTGGGGTTTCGCCAACTGACGATGAAGACCTGCATGCCGGCGTCCAGAAGTCCGCGGACCACGCTCTTCTCCGCCGTGAGGTCGAAGACATAGAACTTGTTGATCTGCGGCGGAACGATGAGAACCGGCACCTCGTGGACCTGCTCCGTTGTCGGACGATACTGGATCAGCTCCATGACTTCGGTCTGCAGAACGACATCGCCTGCGGTGTTGGCGAGGTTTCCGCCGACCTTGAACGATCGCTTGTCGACCTGCGACGGCAGGCCTTTGTTCTCCCTGAGGTCCCGAGTGAAATTGCGTAGCCCCTCGAGCGCGCTGAGTCCGCCGCTATCTCGAAAGCGGCGGACGGCTTCGGGCTGCCACGGGAAATTCGATGGGGCTACCGCATCCGTCAGCAGGGACAGCATGAACTCGAGTCGAGCGCGGCTATGCGGTCGGAGTTCCTGACCATCGACCCATTCCGCCAAGGACTTTTCGAGTGCAAGCCAAGCCTGCAGCCAATGGCGATAGCGCGGATCATCTTTCCATGCGACATCAGAGAAGCGTCGATCCCGCGACGTCGGCGCGAGCGTTGAGCTGCCCTGGAGAATCTTTCGCAGCTCTTGCGCGAAATGGCTGACCGTTCGTGCGGTCAGGTAGGGCTGAGATGCTGCGACTCGCAACGTTCGGATTCCCTCACGAAAGACGTCGCGGGCCCGAAACCCCACGATTGGGTTCGGTCCTAGAATCGCTTCGGCACTGCTGCTGGCTAGCCGTTCGGTGGCATCGGTCATCGGCGGCCCCTACGGCAGCAACATGACGGCGATCTGCGCCTGCAGCGCCGGTTCCTTCTCGTTTTCGATTTCCAGCACCGCTGAAACGAGCAACAGGATTCGTCCTTCTGACTTCGGCGATGCAGCATCGAGTTTCACCCGGGCGCGGATGCGACTGTTTGCTCGAACGGGCGCGCGAAAACGAACATCGCTGAGCCCGGCATTGATGGCGCGGCCCGCGTCCTGCGGCACGATTCCGACATCGAACAAAAGCTTCGCCAGCATCGAGAGGCTCAAGAAGCCGTGTGCGATCGGGGCTCCATAGGGGCTTTCGGCGCGGCATCGCTCGACGTCCGTGTGGATCCACTGATGGTCGCCGGTACACTCCGCAAACAGGTCGATACGGTTCTGGCTGATTTCGATCCAATCGCTGACACCGATCTCACTGCCGGCATACTGCGTCACGGTCGACATCCGGTAGTCGTTGCTCATGAGCACTGTTTCTCCTCGCACTAAGTTTTTAGTTCTCGTAGGCCTGTTCGAGCTCGTCCAGCGCCATGCCGGACAGCACGGCCAGCCGCTGGAGATG
>JALRLM010000161.1 GCA_023254435.1 Hydrocarboniphaga sp. | reverse complement strand
ACGATGAATGCCTTGGGACCGATGGCCTCACGCACGCGGCGCGCGATCACGGCTTCGGGCTTGGCCACGTCACGAACGCCCATGGCGCCGTGCAGCGACAGGTAGGCACCGTCGAACGGGCCCTGGGCCTTGAGGTCCTTGACCATGTTGTCGACGAAGTGATCGAAGGCTTCCTTGGTGATCCAGCCCGAGCCGGAGCCCTTCTTGGAACCCAGCGGCGATTCGATGCCCACCAGTTCGACGTTGGCGTGCTCGCGCGCCACCTTGACGAACCCGCCCATGTAACCGCCGGGCGAGGATTCGAGCAGCGCTTCGCCGCGCGCCGGCGAGCCTTCGAAGATGAAGTCGTCGGTGGTGGTGTCGTACGGCAGGAAGGTCACGGTTTCATGCGCGAACTGCATGACCGCGATGCGGATGGGCTTCTGCGAGCTGCCACTGCTCTTCTTCGCAGTCTGGGCCTGGGCTTCTGCTCCGAGCGGGAGCAGCGACAGCACGCTCAAGGCGAGTGTCAGTAAGGAACGGCGACGGATTTTCATGAGACTCTCTCTACTGGGAGTTAAAAAACACGAATGGCTCGCGCCATTCATCACGGCTTGGGATAAACCAGATTCTTGTTGTACGGGTAGAAATTCTTCAGGTTGAGGTGCTTGTAATCCAGCGCCTCGAGACGCACGGTGCCGACATAAGGCTCGTCGGGCTCCACCAGCAGAATCGTCTTGGCGTAACCGTTGTCGTAGTAGCCACGGCGAAAATGCACGCGCGACTTGATGGCGATGACCTTGAAGTCGTCGGCATTGATGCCGATGTCGAGGAAGGCGACCGGATCGGTGTTCTGGTGCAGGTAGGGGCTGATCACCAGCACGTTGCCGTTGCCGAACTTGACGCTCACCCACAGCTGCGAGGCCGTGGCGCGCATGGTGCCGCCGCCGCCCGGGCCACCGCTGACGGTGTTGATGGTGCCCACCACGTGCACCGGCGCACCGGCCGACACGTCGAGCTTGCCGCCCACCATCATGTCGAACTTGTCGCCCACCTTGACGCCGCTCTTGCGCAGCGAATCGATTACGTCCTTGTCGGCCACGGTGGCGATCAGCGTGTTCGACAGGCCCTGCTCGATCACCTGCTGCAGCAGCCAGGTGGCGGCGCCGGAGCGATCGCTATGGTCGGCCAGCACCACCGGCACCTTGCCGGTCTTGACCGCGTCCTTGGCCTTGGCGACGCCTTCCTTCACCGACAGCACCTTGGTGGCGAAGAACTCCTCGCGACGGCGCCAGGCGGTGTTGGCCATGTCGTCGGCGATCTTGGTCGCCAGCTCGGGATTGCCGTTGGTCATGACCTGGAAGGTCATGCCGGCTTCGGCCGAATCCATGAACGCGAAGCCGTAGTAGAAGCTCACGAACACGTCGGGCTCGCGCGCTTCCCACACCAGCGCGCGCTGCACCATGTCCATCCACGGCGACTGGCCGGTCCACTGCAGCACCGACGGCGTCAGGATCGGCGGCTTGCGCGTGGCCGAGGCCGGCTTGAAATCACCGCGAACGCAGCGGATCAGCGTGCGCGCCATGCGCTCGCCCTGCAGGTAGTAGTCGTAGTGCGGGTAATACTTCACGCAGAACGCCAGGTTGGCGTAGCGCAGGAACTCCGGATCCTCGTTGCCGTGCGGATCGAAGGTGCCGCCGATGAAGGCCTTGGGGCCCACCACCGCACGCACGCGCTTGGCGAGTTCGGCTTC
>JALRLM010000574.1 GCA_023254435.1 Hydrocarboniphaga sp. | reverse complement strand
AACAGCGCGGTGGTCGCCACCGACGGCTCGGCCTTCGTCGACATCAACGCGTTGATCCCCATGATCGCACTGGAGCGGATCGAGGCTGTGAAGGACGGCGCCTCGGCCGTCTATGGCTCCGACGCCGTCGCCGGCGTGGTCAACTTCATCGTCGACCAAAAGTACGTCGGCAACGAGATCGAAGCCCAGGTCGGCATCACCGAAATCGGCTCGGGTGCAGACCGCCGCGTGACCTTCACGCACGGCGACTACTACCTCGACGAAAAGCTGCACTGGATCAGCACCTTCGACTACTACGATCGTGATGCTCTGAAGAGCTCCGACGTCGGTGGCGACTCCAACAAGCTGGCCAAGGCCCCGTACGGCTTCAACGCCGTCAGCGGCCCGTTCTTCGATCGCAACGCGTCGAGCCAGTACCCGCGCTACACGATCGCCGGCACCAGCGGTACGCGCTACCTGGTTCCCAACGGCAACGGCACGGCCATCGTGCAGACCACGGTTCCGGATCGTACGGGCGAATTCTCGAAGGACGCCTACTTCGACATGAATGCCGGCTACTCGCTGCCGGAAACGCGTCGTCTGAACTGGTTCAACCAGCTCGACTACAAGGTCAACGACAAACTGACGCTGTTCGCCGAAGGCCTGCTGTACACGGCCAAGTCGACCATGCAGCGTCCGCCGGTCGGCTATAGCAGCTCGGCCGACGAACCCATCGTCATCGCCGCCGACAACCGCTTCAACCCCTACGGCCAGGCTGTCACGCTGACCAACTATCGCTTCGTCGACAACGGCAACGAGCGCGCCGAAGTCGACACGATGGCCTATCGCGTCGTGCTCGGCGGTCGCGGCAACATCGTCAACAGCTGGAACTGGGAATCGGCCGCGACCTATTCGCGCAACGGTACCCACGACGTGTCGCAGAACGCGATCCGCGAAAGCGCGATGCAGGCGGCGATCGCCGCTGGCGACTACAACCCGTTCGGCTACAACTTCTCGGGCACCGGCCTGTCGGCCACGCCGACCACGGTCTACGTCAACGATCCGGCCGTCATCGACAGCTTCTCGCAGGCGTTCCGCCAAAGCGGTCGTGACATCCTCTCGACCATCGATGCTCGCGCCACGGGTGAGCTGTTCGACACCTGGGCCGGTCCCGTGCAGCTCGCGGTCGGCGGCGAATATCGTTGGGAAGACTACGCGCTATATCGTCCCGACTACGTCGGCGTGAACGGCGAGGGCAACGAGCTGGGTCTGGACCCCGCCGACAACGACTTCGTGCAGGCTTCGCCGGTCGAAGACATCTACGATACGCGCGGCGTCACCGCCGGCTTCGTCGAAACCATCATCCCGCTGGCCGCTCCGGAGAACGAACTGCCGGGTCTGTACAGCCTGTCGGTCGGTGCTTCGCTGCGCTACGAGCGCTACAACGACTTCGGCAGCACCACCAACCCGAAGTTCACGCTGGACTGGCGCCCGATCGAGCCGATCATGGTCCGCGCTTCGTACAACGAAGGCTTCCGCGCGCCGAACCTGGCGATGATGAACTACTCGCGTGAGACGGTGGCTTCGTACGCCGACCCGTATCGCGCCGGCATGGTGGGTGGTGAGTCCTCGCCGCGTCTGGGCACCACGGGTGCGCTCGGCGAGCTGGGTCCGGAAACCTCCAAGGGCATGACCGCCGGTGTGGTCGTCGACATTCCGTGGGTGGAAGGCCTGAGCTTCTCGGCCGACTACTTCAAGATCGAGATGGACAACGTCATCGCGACGCCGAACGCCAACCAGCTGCGTAACGACGACGCCGAGCGTCTGCGTGCCGCGACTCAGGCGGCGCTGGCGCAGGGCATCGCGCTGGAAGACATCGATCTGGGCAGCGGTACCGACGGCTACGCCGGTAACCCGAACATCATCCGCTCCGAAGTCACGGATGAGGATCGTGCGACCTTCGCCGAGTACAACGAAGGCCTGCCGCAGTCCGAGCAGCTGGCCACCGTGGGTCTGCTGGTCAACACGCTGACGCCGTTCGCCAACGCCGACAAGCAGGAAGTCGCCGGTTGGGACTTCAACATCACCTACGCCATGCCGCGCTTCGACTGGGGCAAGGTGACGGTGTCGACCGACTGGACCTACCTCGACAAGTTCACGCAGACCGGCGGTCTGACCGGCGTGTCGAGCGTGCTGCTCGGCGCCGACGGCAACACCCGTCTGCGCGGTTCGGCGGCGCTGTCCTGGTCGCTCGATACCTGGTCGGCCGGTCTGTCGGCTTACTACATCGGCGAGTACGCCGATACCTCGGCGACCTTCTCGCCGACGGCTGGCGACACCGCGATTCCGAACTACGTCAAGACCGTGGGTGGCGTGAACTACTGGAAGGTCGACGACAACGTGACCTTCAATGCCTTCGCGTCCAAGACCATCGTGTCCGACAGCAAGATCTTCGACGGCATGACGGTACGCGTCGGTGTGAAGAACATGTTCAACGAAGCGCCGCCGCTGTCGCCGGATGTCGCTGGTTACGACGCGGAGGTCTACAACAGCATCGCCGTGGGCCGTACCTGGACTCTGCGTCTGGCCAAGTCGTTCTAAGCGAGTTGATGTAGAGAAGATAAAGTCCGACGATCCGCGCAGCGTCAGGCCGGGTCGTCGGACTTTGTCCGTTTGCAGCTGGTCTCATCCGCTGTGCGATTCAGCGGTTCATACCTCAAAAAAAATGGCCATGAAAACCAAATCGAATCTGTTGTTGAAGCTGCTGTTGGGTGCGAGCCTCATGCCGGCGGCCACGTCCGCCGCCGCTGCCGAACCGTCCAAGGGCTGGAAGTCGGCCGCGGGCAACAAGGATGAAATGGTGTTCGCGCTGACCGGCGACTCCATCATCAACCGTCGCATCTCGGTGCAGGCCGTGCCGGGTGGCGACGATCTCTACGGCGTGATCCGCGGCGCGGACATCGCCTATACCAATTTCGAAACGCTGATCCACGGCTTCACCGAGCCGGGCGCAGCACATAGCGGTGGCACCTACATGGGCTCGCCGGGCTTCGTCACCGACGAACTCAAGTGGGCCGGCTTCGACCTGCTGGGTCTGGCCAACAATCACTCCAACGACTTCGGCATGAGCGGCATGCTCAAGACGATGGAAGCGCTCGACAAGACCGACTTCACCTACGCCGGCATCGGCGAGAACCTGGCGCTGGCGCGTTCGCCGCGATACCACGACACCTCCAAGGGGCGCGTCGCGCTGATCTCGACGTCGTCGTCGTTCCCGTCGGAAATCGCAGCCGGCGCGCAGCGCAAGGACCTGCGTGGCCGCCCGGGTCTGAACCCGCTGCGCCACGACAAGATTCACACCGTGCCGCAGGCCACGCTCGACTCGCTCAAGCAGCTCAGGGGCCCGATGGGCAACAACATGGGCATGAGCGATGCCAAGTTCAAGTTCGGCGAAGACAGCTTCGTTGCCGGCGACAAGGTCGGTACGGCCACCAAGGCGAACGAAGGTGACCTGAAAGAGCTGGCGGCCAGCGTCAAGGATGCCAACAAGATGGCCGACTGGGTCGTCGTCAGCATCCACTCGCATGAAGGCATCACCGGCGATCGCACCAAGCCGGCGGATTTCTATGTCGAGTTCGCGCACGCGATGATCGACGCCGGTGCCGACATGGTGGTGGGCAGCGGCCCGCACATCCTGCGCGGCATCGAAATCTACAAGGGCAAGCCGATCTTCTACTCGCTGGGCAACTTCATCTTCGAGAACGACCTGGTCGAGTTCCAGCCCTCGGACAACTACGAGAAGACCGGTCTGTCGAGCGACATGCTGCCGGGCGACTACTTCGCCGGCCGCACCAAGAACGACACCGTGGGCTTCCCGGCCGATCGCAAGTTCTGGCAGTCGGTGGTACCGGAAGTGGTCTACACCTCGGACCGCACGCTGAAGGAAATCCGCCTGCATCCGGTGGCGCTGGGCTTCGGCACTTCGCGCGCCAAGCGTGGCCAGCCGTATCCGGCCACGGCCAAGGATGCCGAGCAGATCTTCGGCGACCTGAAGGAACTCTGCGAGCCGTTCGGCACCAGCGTCACCTACAAGAATGGCGTGGGCACGCTGAGCTGGAACAAGTAAGCGGCATCGTCGCAAGTGTCGGTGCAGCGGCGGATTCGTCGCTGCACCGACAGCGTCATGGGAACGACTTGATCCTCCGCACATAATCACGACCGGCCCCGTTCTCGGGCCGCCGGCGGAATGAAGCAGGGCAGGCAGCATTGCGGCGACATGCCGGCGATGCCAACCCAATCGACCCAGCACGAGGTGCCCCGACACGATCGGCAGCACCTCTTTTTTTGAGCTGCGCATCATACGAACGTGAAAAAAATATTAAGCACACTGGCGGTTTTCATGCTGCCGGCGCTGCCCGGCAGCGCGCTGGCCCACAACGTTTCCGAGCAGGCCAAGCAGCGCATGCTCGACGGCAACTACTTCGATTTCGCCATGGTCGGCGCCGAGCACATGCTCACGGGCTACGACCACCTGTTGTTCCTGCTCGGGGTGATGTTCTTTCTTCGCAGCTTCACCGACATCGTCAAGTTCATCACCGCGTTCACCGTCGGCCACACGATCAGCCTGATCTTCGCCACCCAGGCCGGCATCACCGCGAATCCCTACCTGATCGATGCGGTGATCGCGCTCACCGTCATCTACAAGGCCTTCGAGAATCTCGACGGCTTTCGTCGCTGCTTCAAGCGCGCCGCACCGAGCCTGCTGCTGATGGTGTTCGTGTTCGGGCTCATCCATGGCTTCGGCCTCTCGGCGCGCCTGCAGCAGATGACGCTGGCCAAGGATCCGAACCTGATCGGTAAGGTGATCGCCTTCAACGTCGGCGTCGAACTCGGGCAGATCGCGGCGCTGACGCTGATGACGCTGGTGGTTCGCGCCTGGCGCGAAACCTCGGTGTGGACGGCTGCCTCACGCATCGCCAACGGCGCGCTGATCGCCGCGGGGCTCTATCTGTTCGTCTTCCAGATCGTTTCATACGCACGCACTCAGGACAGCGTCGCCCGGACCGCATCGGGCGCGCTTGTTCAATCGACCGTCATCAAGGGATAA
>JALRLM010000480.1 GCA_023254435.1 Hydrocarboniphaga sp. | reverse complement strand
CCTGCGCCTGCGCCTGCGCCTGCGCCTGCGCCTGCGCCTGCGCCTGCGCCTGCGCCTGCGCCATAGTGAACCGCATATCAGGTCACGTGAACCGCCCGCGGCTGCGGACGCTTCGAGAGTTGCGAAAACTCTGCCATAGCGCTGCTCGACGAGATTTTTCCGGGCGGCTACGCGCAGCGCCAGCACTGGCGCAACTTCACGCTGACGTCCTGAGCCAGGCCCGCATCGACATAAAGCGCGCGACTGGAGCCTAGAGCAGCAGCGTATCGGCGCTGACCTCGAGCTGCGCGAGCCGCGCATCGAGCAGCGCCGGGAAGCGCGCATACCAGGTCGCGTTGAGCGGCGACGGATGCGGCAGCGGGTACAGCTGCAGTTCGCGCGCCGCGCCCGAAGGCGATTGCAGGCGCACGGCGACGGACGTGGTGAAGCGATCCTCGCGCGCCCAGAAGGCATCGAGCGCCTCGCGCGTCTCGCGCGGCTGCAGCAGGCCGAACCACAGAAAAGCCTCGCGCCCCAGCGTGACCAGGCGATCGCCCTGCCAGTCGTCGATCAGCAACTGCGTCATCGGCGCGTGAAAACGCTGCTTGACCTTGGTCGACCAGGCTTTGTTGCCCACCGGCTTGTACGGCACGGTGTTGGCCCAGAAGAAGGGCTGGCCCACGGCGCGCGAGGTTTCGAAATCCGGCAGCGATGCGCCACCGTGCAGACGCCGGTACAGCGCCCGGCGCACATGCTGTCCGCCCGCGCCGATGAAAGGCTCGCCGTGCTGCACTTCGTCGCGCCCGGGATCGCGGCCGAAGAAACCCACGCGCGCATTGGCCGGGCCGTGACCGACGACCGGATCGAGCGGGTCCTTGCCGTAGCGCTCGTAGACCTCCACGTCGATACCGTCGGTGACGCTCGCCAGCTCGCGAAACGCCTGTCGGTGCGGGGCGCTCAGCGCCATCGTTGACTCCTGCTCAAGGTCCGTGGGATTCGAGGCCCATCAGCGGGCCGCAATCATTCTCGCAGGGATTCGGCTCCATCCTCCTGCCGTCGATGAGCAGGTCAGGCCAGCGCCGCCTCTGCGTTTCGAAGCGTCCCTGGCGCAGGGCGGCGACCGATGCGCTATTGGCGGTGTCGCCCCAGAACGGCAGTCGCGCCGACAGCATCCAGCCCCCCGAATCGCGCGCATAGATCAGGCACTCGGCGGAATAGTGCTGCTTGAGATCGCAGAGCAGCAGATCGTCCACGCCATCGCCATCCAGATCGGGCTCCAGCAGCACGCAGTCCGAGCCCGATTGCAGACAGCCGGCAGACGGCAACTGGCGCGCCGCGATCTGCTGCCACCAGCGCTCGTCGCCTTCGACCTGCGGCGCCCGTGCGATGCGCTCGCGTGCCTGTTCGACGCTGAGCGGCGGCGGCGCGGGGCGCCCCTGGGCACGGTAATACTCGTCGGCCAGCGCGTGCTCCAGCTTGCGCATCGCGTCTGCATCGGCTTTGACGCGCGAATGCTCGCGCAAGGCCTGCAGCGCCTCGTAGCCGTAGCGCCCGGTTTCGCGGCGCAGATAGTCGTAATCGAATTCCGCCGCCGTCACCACACCCGAATCCAACCGCGCGAGCTGGCTGGCGACGCCGATGCGCGTGGGATCGAGCACGGGCGTGTTGACCAGCACCACCAGCACCAGCCCGATCAGGGACAGCGTCAGGTTGACGCGCGACAGCGGCGCCAGCCAGCGTTCGCCGCGGGACAGCGACGCGAACGCATAACCGATCGCGTGGCCCGCCATGAGCAGCACCAACAGACCGCCGCAGACTCGCTCGGGCGTCCAGCCGTACTGCTCCACGCGCAACCAGACGGCATAAGCCGCCAGCGCGGCGAACACCGGAAGCGTCAGCAGACCGCCCTGCACGAGCCGCTTGAGCAGCGGCGGATACGGCGCCTGCGCGCGACCGTCGAGATAGACCGCGTTGGTGGCGATGACGATGAACTCGACCAGCAGCAGCAACAGCACGGCGGCGCGACGCGTCTGCCACAGCGGCTCCAGCCCCGTGAACGGCAGCATCGCCACGAACAGCAGCGCGATGAAGCTCAGCACCGGCAGCAGACCGCGAAACACCGAGAACACGATCAGCTGCAGCACTTGCACGGGACGCTGCTGCGTACGCGCCACCAGGATGCCGAAACCCACCATGGTGCCGGTCGCCAGGTAGATGAAGGGCCGTCGCTCGAACAGCTCCTGGAAGAAGTCGATCTTCACGAGCGAAAACAACGCGCCCCACAGCAGCAGCACGAGCCAGCACAGGCCCACGAACGGCAGCAGCAGCGCCAGGCTCAGGCCGTTCTGCCAGGCATGGTTGAACAGGTCGGCGTAGGGCGCGCACCAGCGGCGATGTTCGAGCCGGCATTGCAGGTACGGCAGCAGCACGAACAGGCCCAGCGCGACACTGACGGCGAAGCGCGCCAGCACGGGCCACGAGCTGCTGTCGGGAACTCCCGTCGTGTTCCACGCCGCCCACGATCCCAGCACGGCATAGAGCAGCGCGATGCCGGCCGCGTGCTGCCAGAACAGGCGGTCGTTCAGACGCAGCACGGTCAGCGTCATCGCCGACGGCGCCGCCAGCACCAGCGTGTACCCGGTGATCCAGCCGAAGGGATCGCCGATCCAGGGCCAGCCCTGGTCGGCGCCGAACCGCACCAGGTACAGCGCCAGGCCCTGCAGCAGCGAAACCAGCACGATGAAGCGATTGCGCGCGACCAAGGCGGCAGCGTCGGCGGGCGAGTCGGCGGTCCGGGTATCGGCAGGCGTCATGGGCGTTTTCTAGTGCGGGATCGGCTCGGCATCGTGCTCGGAGCAGGTTAGCGCCGTTTCCACCACCGAAACGGGCAAATTGACCGCCGATCATGAGCGAAGCTTGCAAACTTCGACACCGCTTGCCAGTCGTCGGTCCGGGCTTGGCCGCGCGATTCACAACGGGTTAAGGTGCTGGAAACCGTGCGCTGCAGAGCGGATCGTGCCGATCCGAGCCGTGGCTTTTTCCTTTCGCTTCAACGGCCGTCACCGGCTCAGAGACCAAAGCACGTGACTCTAACCGCTTCGTCAGGCCGTTCGGCCCACCCCGTTTTCTCCCGCCTGGCCTTCGCCGGCACGCTGTTCGCCGCCGCGCTGACGCCGGTCACGCTGTCGCAGGCCGCCAGCGAGATGCCCGAGGTCGAAACGGCCCCGGCGCTGGTGCCGGCCATGATCGCCCCGCCCGTCGCCAGCAGCAGCCTGCCCGAGGCCGCGCTGGACCTGTCGCCGCGCACCGACCGCGTCCTGCAGACCTCGCTGGAACGCTGCATCGGCAAGCTGCAGTTGCAGAACGCCGTCAACGGCGGGCATCTGTCGGTGGCCCTGGTCGACATCACCAATCCGCTGACCCCGTCGATGGCGCAGGTCAACGGCAACCAGATGTTCTATGCCGCCAGCCTGCCCAAGATCGCGATCCTGCTCGGCGCTTTCGAGAAGGCCGCCGCCGGCAAGCTCAAGCTCGACGGCGATACCGTGGCCGAGCTGCAGCGCATGATCCGCGAGTCGTCCAATATCGCCGCCAGCGACATGCTGCAGAAGGTCGGCACCGACTACCTGGCCACCGTGCTGCAGTCCAAGCGCTATCGCCTCTACGACAGCAAGCTCAACGGCGGTCTGTGGGTGGGCAAGCCCTACGCCACCGGCAACGCCACGCGCCGCGATCCGCTGCACAACCTCTCGCACGGCGCCACCGCGTATCAGGTCGCGCGCTTCTATTACATGCTCGAAACCGGCCAGCTGGTCTCGCCCGAGGCGAGCCGCCAGATGAAAGCGATCATGGGTTCGCCGGCCATCCATCACAAGTTCGTCGCCGGCCTGCAGTCGGTCTATCCCGACGTGAAGATGTTCCGCAAGTCGGGCTCGTGGCGGAACTTCCATTCCGACAGCGCCATCGTCGAACACGACGGTCGCCGCTACATCGCCGTCGGCCTGTCCGACGACTCGCGCGGCGGCGACTGGCTCAAGTCGCTGATCGTCGGCATGGACCAGGCGGTGTTCGACAGCGCCAGGCAGCAGAACGTGGCGACGCTGCGACCGACGCTCTGACACCCGGCCTTTCGCGGGCTGAAACGAAAAACCCTCCGTCGCCGGAGGGTTTTTCGTTTGCGGGCCGGTATCGAGCGATTCGAGCGGCCCAAGGCCGCAATGGGAGCCGCAGGCCACGGTCCCCAGGCGAGTAGCCTGGACCGCGGCGACACACGAGCTTTCAGTGCTTGCGTCGCCCGGTGTCCGCCGGCAGGCCGATGCCACTCCAGCCATTGGTCAGCGTGGGACGCCGTTCATTACGCCGTTGCGCTTCCTGCGCATCGAGCCAGCGCGACAGGCGCTGGATCAAACCGGCTTGCGCCATCGGAGCGGATACGGCTGCCGACGGGTGCATGAGGCTGACTTTCACGAGCTTCATGATCTTCTCCTTGCACACGCCCGATCTTCGGGTCGATGCCATCGCGGTCACGCCGCCTGGCTTTTTGTGTCGCCCGCCCTTGCTCGACGAGCGACGCCCCGACCATAACACAGTCGCCAGGGCGGTCATCCGCTTGCGACGCTCGGCCTGCTGTCGAGACGGAATGCGAGGCCGACGCGCCGAAAACCCCGATCGACAAGACTTCGACGGGCCCATCGGCAGTTCGCCCGCGGCTTGCTGGCGAGTTTCCATCCCACTCGAATGCGCCCTTCAGCCCGAACCCGCGGCCACCGGCACCGCGCGTGGCGGTGCCTTGCGCGTGCCGCGCAGCGCCATCACCGCCAGGCCCCAGGCCACGCAGATGCCGAGCACCACCGAACCCAGCAGATACTCCGAGGTGCGCTCGGGCAGCTGCGAAATCACGATGATGGCGACGTTGCCGATGATCTTGAAGCTGCGATAGCCCACCATGTCGATCCAGGCCTTGACCTTGAAGATGCGGCCCGCTTCGGCGCCGACGTAGAGCAGCTCGCGCGACGCACGGTTGATCGAGTACGACAGGCCACGATCGGTCAGCTTCATGGCGATGGCCATGCGCAGGTCGACGTGGACCAGATAGGCCAGCGAGGCGATGCCCAGCAGCACCGGCTGCACCATCAGCCCGCCGACCACGCCCAGGTAGCGATGGATCAGCGGCGTCAGCAGCAGGTTGATCGCCAGCGCCACGCCACTGAGCAGGCTCAGGAACTGCGACAGGAACACCGTGCGCGCTTCCTGGTTGGTGTAGGTGCTCTCGACGTGCTGCATGAACTGGTATTCGACGATGGGCTCGCAGACCTGCGAGAACAGCAGCAGCAGCGTAATCAGCAGGATGAAGCGGTTCGACAGGATGGAATCCCAGACCATGCCGAAATCCACCTGCGGCGTCGCCGCCTCGGCCGCATGGCGGGCGGCGGCGACGGCGGGTTTTTCGCGGTACAGGCCGGCGCGCGCCAGGCGTAGCGTCAGCAGCATCATGACCAGCAGCAGCATCGCCGCCACGGTGATCAGGTCGCGCGTGTCCAGCGTCGTCACCTTGACCAGTTCGCTGGCGGTGAGGCCACCGACCAGGCCACCGACCAGGCCGCCGCTGGCGATCAGGCCATACCAGCGCTTTCCCTCGCGAGTGTCGTAGACGCTGTTGGTCAGGCTCCAGAACTGCTCCACGAGCACGACGCTGAAGATGTCGACCAGCACGTAGAAAGCGATGGCCGTGGGCGCCCCGGCGTGATCGAACAGGCCACGAAAGAGCAGCAGCGAGGCGCTGGTCGCCACGCAGCTGCCGAGCACCACGCGCATGCGGCCGAAGCGCCGCAGCAGGCCCTGGTAACCCGGCACCAGCAGCAACAGCAGCAGGCCGCTGCCGGTCCAGACATAGGGCAGCGCATCGGAGCTGCTGTGCTCGAGGAACAGCGAGCGGCTGGCCGGCTTGACCAGGTAGTAGGCAACCAGGATCAGGAAGAAATTGACGAACAGCAGCAGCGATCGCAGCGCGGTGCTGCCCTGCCACTGACGACGCATGGGTGCTTCACTCATTGCGGCTCGCTCGTGTTGCTGGAATGGTCGTCGGGATCGTCGACCGGAACGGACGGAAACGCGTTGTCGGGCACGGCCGGTGCCGGCTGCACGGGCAGCGGATGGCGCGACTCGATCAACCGATGCACGCGCAACGCCAGCGACTGGTGCGCAACGGCCGAATTGACGCCCAGCACGTTGGAATGGATCGCCACCAGATAGTGCAGGCGGCCCTCGCCCACCGGCGATTCCACGATCGCCACGCTGGCCAGGCGATTGGTCTTGTCGCCCTTGTATTTACCGCAGCCACCCTTGACCTTGCATTGATAGAACGAGCCGGATTTGAAATACACGGCCGAATCGTTGAGCACCGGATGCGAGGCGTAGCGGATGCGTCGTTGCGTCATGTACAGCAGGCGCTTGATCTCGCGACTGCTGAAGGCGTCGATCAGCGTGCCGGCCTCCAGGCGATACAGATAGCGCACCAGCTGCTCGGTGGTGGCGAAGCTGCTGGTGCCGACGGCCTTCTGCTTGCCGCCAGCGGTGAAGAAGCTGCCCTGGCGGAACTGGCCCGGATCCAGGCCGTTGCGCAGCACGACGTCGTTCATGATCTCCAGGTACCGATCGCCGAGCGGCTTGGGCTTCATCGACGCGAACCAGGCGTCGTAGTCGGCCTTGGGCGCCGGATACGCCGTACCGAAATGCTTGAGGGCCAGCAGTTCCTTCTGCACCATGCCGGCCGCCGAATTGCTGCTGGCCGACAGCATCCAGTCCAGGTATTCCCACAGGCTGGCTTCGTCGCCGGCACGGATCGAGCGGCTCTTGCGGACCTTGGTGACCGGGTCGAAGAACGTCACTGTGTGATGGTCGTATTCGCTGAAACGATCGGCCGTGACTCGCGCCTCGCGCAGCACGCGCTCGCGCGCGGCGATGTCGTCCGGATACAGGTCGGCCAGGGTCTGGAACAGCGCCAGCACCACCAGCAGCTTGCCCACGCTGCCGACGTTGGCCTGCACGTCGTCGTTGTAGGCCGCGTACTTCGCCGCAGCCGGATCGGAGAGATCGAGCAGCGCGACGCTGTAGCTGCCGTAGCCTGACTCCTTGAGCATCCTGGTGAGCGCGGCGGCGAAATCCGCATCGACGTCGGGCAGCAGCACGCCCTCGTTCGTATGCCAGCCGGGCTGCACCTGCTCCGTGCGCAGATACTGCCCCGCCTGCAGCTTGCGGCCCGGAATCGTGCCGGCTTCGACACCGGCCAGGTAATCGAGTCGGCGAATGCCCGTGTAGGCGTAGCCGTCCACCGGATACGCCAGCGCAGGCGCCGACTGCGCCGCCAGCAGCATCGTCGCGATCAGGCCTGCGCAGCCGCGCAGAACACCCCATTTCATTTCGCCGCTCCCTTGGCCGTGGCCGGCACTTCATCCATGTCGACACGCTGGCCATCACGCTCGCGCAGCGCGCCGTCGAGCCTGGCCAGATAGCCCTGCGTGGCCGCGCCGCGATTCTGCAGAAACGGCCGGATCTGCTGCAGCATGAGCTTGCCGCGCACGAAGCCGAATTCCACGTCGGCCGGCGTCGGTTTGCCCTGATCGTCGTGCAGTTCCGGATAGGCCTTGGGCAGCTTTTTGGCGAAGCTCGCCAGCGTCCTGATCTCGTCGTCGCTCAGCACGCGCTCGGGCGCCGGCGCCGCCGTCAGCGTCACGCCGCCGGTGGCCTTGAGCAGGCGCTGGCGCCGCGCCGTGGCCGACGACAGCAGCTGCGCCTGCGCCTTGTCGATGTCGATGCGCAGCGATTCGCTGGCCTCGCCATCTACGCCGCCGCCCACGCCCAGGCTGGTCGCCACGGTCAGCGTGTCGAGATCGCCGGTATCGACGTCGGCCGTGATCATCACGCCGGATTTTTCGTTGGGCACCGATTCGTGCAGCAGCACCGACACGTAGACATGCTCGGGCTGGTTCATCAGATCCTGCCGCCAGCCGTAGGCGCGCTCGGTGTAGGGCGAGGCCCAGACGCGGCGCAGCGCGGCGACGATCTCGTCGAAGCCGACGACATTGGGCAGCGTCAGGTTGAGCCCCGCGCCGGTGAAGCCCGGCAAGTCCTCGATGTTGGTGTCGCTGCGCACGAACACGCCGTAGGTGCCGTCCATGCCGAAGCGTTCGATCAGCGCGCCATGCAGGCGGTCGAGCAGCAGCGGCGGAATGTCGGCGGTGGCGAACCAGTTGCGCACGAAGCCCAGGAACTGCCGCACGCGCGCGTCGTGCCCGCCGGGGTCGAGCTTGCGTTGCACGGCCATGCTCGCGTACTGCCCCTTCATCCAGTCGTACATCGGCGGACCACCGGCTTTCACGGGCTGCTTGAGCATCTCGCGAAAGATGCCGAAGCTCACCGCCAGTCCCGGCGACACCTGACCTTCGAAGCGATGCGTGAGCTCGCCCACGTGCGCGGCCTTGGGCCCGACGATGCGGCCCGAATCGCTGGCGCGCAGCGCCGCCGTGGAGACGAACTCCTGGCGCAGCAGATCGAGCTTGACCAGATCGGGCACGATCACCAGCGGCGGCGCACCGCTGGCCGCGCTCAGGATGGCGTCCCAGCGCGGACCATCCTCCGCGATCTCCACCACGCCGCCGACGCTGGCGGCGACGACGATGCGCTGGTTCGCCTGCTTCGTGATCGTCGGCATCAGCTCGCGCGAGACCACGACGTTGGGAATGCCCAGATTGCGCGCCAGCAGCTGCACGTGCGAAACCGGATTGCCTTCGGCTTCGGTGAGAATGCCGGCCGCCGCGGGCAGATCCGACGTGGTCTCGGGCACCAGATAGATCGCGGGCTCGTCGCTGCCGCCGCGCTCGAGCGCATCGACGGTCAGCAGCCTGCCACGCGCGATGCCCGGATTGAGCCGACGCAGGCCGCCACCGACGTTCTGCCCGAAGGCCGTCTGCGACACGCCCGCGAGCGCATCGGCGTCCTCGCGCAAGGTCTGCAGCATCGACGAATAGAACAGCAGCGGACTCGAGCGCAGGCGATCGGGCACGAAGCCAGCGGCCAGCGGTTCGATGGCCTGCAGCAGCTCGACGCCGCTGGCGTAGTGATAGTCGAGCCGGTGCGTGCTCCAGGCCGAGGCGCGTTCGAGATACTCCAGCGACTCGCGATAGCGCTCCAGCTTCACGCTGCCGCTCAGCGCGTCGGCGGCCTCGCGCAGCGACTGCGCCTCGCGCTCGTCGAGCAGGCCAATGCCGTAAAGCGCCTGCGCGGCGGCCGACAACCGGCCGATGCGCGCCTCGCGCGGCAACGTGGCCACGTCCTGCGTCGCGCGCGAGGCCAGCACCATGTAGCGATTCTCGGCCGCCAGGCTGGCGTCGATCACGCTCATGCGATGCGCGGGCGGCACCTGCGCCATCGCACGCTCGCGCAGCCAGGCCAGCGCTTCGGCGCAGCGCTGCAGCTGATCCTCCATCGTCGCATCGGCCTGTTCGGCGGCGAACTGCGCGTCGATGAGTTTCTGCAGCTCGCCGCGCACCGCGTCGTCACGCAGCCAGCGGCCCAGCGTCTTGAGCTCGATCGACAAAGGCTTGGGCTGATAGGCCGCGTCAATGGCCGCCGCCAGCGCCTCGTAATCGGCCTTGAACTGCGGCTTGGCGGAGCTGCTGCCGGCGTAGGCGCGCACGCGGCCGGCGTCGCCGGCCTCGGGGGTGTTGTGGATGCGCGAGCGCAGCGCGTGGAACTGCGGGTCCTTGTCGTCGAGCGCCGTCGCCATGCCGCGCACGCGCGTGAGGCTGGGCGTATCGGCCCCGTGCGGGAACGCACGCGCCGCTTCGCGCAGCGGAAGAAAGTCGACCGCATGTGGCGGCCGGGCCTGCACCATCGCCTGCAGCAGCGTGCGCGCGGCCTCTTTCTCGTTGTGATCCTGGATCGCGCCGCGATAGTACTGCGCGCGGCGGAACACCCAGCCATCGTCGCTGGCGACCAGGAAGCGCTCGATCACGAGTACCGACAGCAGATCGGGATCGGCGCCAGATCCGACGATCTGCGCGGGATCGACCATCACGAGCAGGTTGGCGATCGGATAACCCGCATCGCGGATCGCCAGCGTGCGCGCATTCCACTCGCCGTGCTGGTAGCCGCCGCCGAAGGGCTCGCAGGCGAAAGCCTTGGGCTCCAGCACCTGTCCGTCCTTGCAGAAATAGCGAATGCGCTCGAAAGGCCCGCGCGGCTGGGATTTCATCTGCACCACCCAGCTGCGCAGCGTGGCAGCCGGCGGGTGTCCGCCCGTGCCGCCGGCGGCCGGAGCCGCAACGTCCGCCGCCATCGCCGGCAGGGCCACGAGCAAGCCGAACCCCGCAGCTCCCCATTGCCGCAATCGCATCACCAACCCCCGTGACGTTATGGAACCTGAACGGTTTTCAGACTATTCCGGGACTATGCCGTGGCGCTATGAATCTGTCCTGAAACCTTGATTTTCGTCGTCTTTTGCCGATGTCGGGTGCGCGGCGCGCGCAACAAAAAGCCCCGGCATGACCGGGGCTGGGGACGGCGTCGGAACGGCTGGGCCGATCAGTAGTGCACGGTGGCCTGCAGGTAGCCGTACTGGCCGGGCAGATCGTAGAGCGAGGCGTCGTAGCCGTTGAGCGAGCAGCTCACGCAGACCGGCGGGTCCTTGTCGAACACGTTGTTGACGCCGGCGGCCACCGTCGCATCGACCTTGCCGGGCAGCTTCCACTGCACGCGCGCATCGTTGTAGACCGTGGAGCCGAGCTTGTTGGTGCCGACCTCCGGGTTGTCGCAGACGCCGAAGTCGACGGCGTCGCCGCACTGCTCGGTCAGCGCATCGATGTAGCGCATCGTCCAGCTGGCCGACAGCGCCGACAAGGCCCAGTTGAGCCGCGCCGTGCCGCGCCATTCGGGAATGCCGCTGTCGGCCACTTCGACACCGACCTTGCGCGGCTCTTCCAGGCCCGTGGCCTTGGAGACGGCACGATACTCGTCGACGAAGGTGGCGTTGAGGTCGAGCCCGAAACGACCCGCCGTCGTCACCGGGCCAACCCAGGTGATGCCGAAGTCCACGCCCGAGACATCGATGGTGCCGACGTTGAGCAGCGTGTTGTCGAAACCGTTGATATCGCCCGAGCTGCCGCGCGAAATGCCACTGCAGAACGCGTCGTCCAGCGTCGCCACGCAGCGGTCGAGCTGGGTCTGCGCGTCCAGCGACTGAATGGCGTTGTCGAGCTTGATCTTGTAGTACGTCACCTCGAAGTCGAGGCGTCGCGACCAGGCCAGCTGCTCGGCCCAGGCCGGGCTCCAGACCAGGCCCGCCGTCCAGCTCTTGGAGGTCTCGGGCTCCAGCTCCTCGTTGCCGCCGGTGCTGACCGAGATCTGCGTGTTGGCCTGCTCGAAGTTGGCCGGCGTGCCCAGCGCGGCGCAGTTGGCGACGATGGCAGCATCGGTGGCGTTGGAGCAGGGATCTTCGAGCGTGGCGTCGAAGCGGCTCGCGGACGCATACAGCTCACCCACCGAGGGTGCGCGAAAGCCTTCGGCCCAGGTGCCGCGCAAGGTCAGCTCGCGCACCGGCTGGTAGCGCAGGCCGATCTTGCTGTTGGTGGTGTCGCCGAAGGTGTCGTAGTCCGAGTAGCGCGTGGCCAGGTCCAGTTCCAGCGCATAGGCCAGCGGCCGATCGGCCAGCAGCGGCACCGACAGCTCCAGATAGGCCTCGTCGACCGAATAGTCGCCCGAGGTCGGCAGCGAGGGCACGCCGTTGGTTTCGCCGGCCGTGACCACGGCGTCGGGCGAATACGAACCCGACAGGCGCCGCGTTTCCAGGCCTGCGGCGAAGCTCAGATCGCCCGCCGGCAGGGTGACGATGGGGCCGGTCAGGTTGGCGGTGAACGAGCGCAGCTTCTGCTCGCTGCGATCGTTTTCGGTGAAGGCGATGTAGTTGAGCATCTCGGGCGTGATGCTGCCAACGCCACCGAAGAAGTTCAGCGGCACGCAGCCGCCCGTGGCGATCGTGCCGTCGCAGTTCGACACCGGCCCCAGCGCACGCTGGATGTGCGCGATGTTGTAGGTGCCCGTCACCGTCTGCTGCGCGCGGTTGCTGCTGTCGATGTAGTGCACGTCCCAGTTGTAAACGCGTTCGGCCAGATCGAAATCGCCGGCCAGCGCCATCGTCACGTAGAAGGTGTCGACGTTCTGCGAGAACACGCGCGGCCCGCCCTCCAGCGGACGCCGTGCGGCGAACACCAGATTGCTGTTGGGATCCAGCGTGACGCCGAAGGGATTGTAGGGGTTGCTCACGTCGACGCCGACGGTGTCGGCCAGCCCGCCAGTACCCGCACCGGGGCCGATGAAAATGGGCTCGGGCGCGGCCTGGTTGACCGACTCGCGATTCTGGTAGAGCCCCTTGATCGAGAAGGCCACGCGATCGCCGAGCTTGTAGCGCGTCTGCGCGAACACCGCCTTGCGCTCCGACGGCGTCAGCAACAGGTTGTAGGGCGCAAAGTTGAAGCGATCGTCCGTGCTGAACGCATGGAAGCCACCCGGAAACGATTGCGGCCCACCGACCACGGTGCCGTTGGCGACGACATCGCAGGTGGCCACGCCGCCATCGAGCGGACACAGGCCGTTGTAGGTGTTGTTGCCGTCCGGGAAGTACACCGTGCGCGTGTTGGGAATGGCCGAACTGCCCAGCGCCACGCCGGTGCCGGGCACCGGATAGCGCGACTGCTCCCACTCGTCGGAACTGATCGCGTTCTGCTTGAAGTAGCTCAGGTCGACGATGTAGTCGAAGCGATCGGCGCTACCGCCTATGGAGATGTTGGCCGATCTCGACGTGCCGTCGCCGGTGGCGTAATCGCTGCCGTAGGCGCTCACCGAAATGCCGTCCTGCCGGGACTTGGTGATGATGTTGACGACGCCGCCGATGGCGTCCGATCCGTAGATCGCCGAAGCGCCGTCGGTGAGCACGTCGATGCGCTCGACGATGCTCAGCGGAATGGTGTTGATGTCCACCGCGGCCGACACGCCCGAGGCCGACGATTCGTTGACCCAGCGCAGGCCGTCGACCAGCACCAGCGTGCGCTTGGCCGTCAGATGCCGCAGCGCCACCGTGCTCGACCCCGAGCCGACGCCGCCGCCATCGGGCGGAAAGCCGAAGTTGCCGGCCGAATTGAACTTGGTGTTGAGCGACGAGCCGCTGACCGACAGCTGCGCCAGCACCTCGCCGACGGTGCCGAGGCCGCTGGCATCGAGGTCTTCGCGCGACAGCGAGCGCACGGGCGCTGCGTTTTCGCTCTCGGACTTGCGAATGCGGCTGCCCAGCACCTCAATGCGTTCGAGCTGCACCGCATCGCCGGAGGCCGCAGCGGCCGTCCCGTCCTGCGCCATCGCGGCCGTGCTCCAGGCACTCACCGAAACCAGGCCCAACATCCATGCGCGCTTGACGCGCACACGCCCACTGACGACGTTCGTCACGATCATGGCACTCCCTTGCTGTGTTTATTGTTTGCCGCTGCGCAACCGCGCCTGCATCGACGTGCTTCGCACACGGGGCCGCACGAGACCCCGGTGCATCGATGCCGCGCGATAGCGCCAAGGCCCTCAGTTTGTAACGCGCCCGCTCACGAAAGATAGGCGCACGCGGTCAGGACTGGCCTCATTGCGGACTGAGGAATTTCCTCTTGCCCGCCCACTCGGCACGCCGCTAACGTGTGCGATTGGAACGCCGCCGGCGCAGGCCGCGCACAGGAGCAAGCCCATGCGGGAAAGGACTCAGCGCTTGAAGCTCACCCACCTGGCCGCGATCGCCGGCCTGCTGTTCGGCAGCCTGGCGCGGCCTTCGCCCGCCCTCGCCGCAGACGACGGCGAAGCGGCCTTTCGCGATCTGTATCGCGAGCTGGTCGAAACCAACACCACGCTGTCAGCCGGCGACTGCACGGCGGGCGCCAGGGCCATGGCGGCGCGCCTGTCCAAGGCCGGCTTCGCCGACGGCGACCTGCAGGTCCTCGGCCCCGCCGAATACCCGCGCGAACACGCGCTGATCGCCACGCTGCAGGGACGCGACCCGTCGCTGGCACCGCTGCTGCTGCTCGCGCACATCGACGTGGTCGAGGCCAGGCGCGAGGACTGGGAGCGCGATCCGTTCAAGCTCGTGGAAGAGGACGGCTGGTTCTACGCACGCGGCGCCTCCGACGACAAGGCCATGGCCGCGGTGTTCACTGACAGCCTGATCCGCTACAAGCGCCAGGGCTACAAACCGCGACGCACGATCAAGCTCGCGCTGACCTGCGGCGAGGAGACCTCCGAAAGCTTCAACAGCGTGCGCTGGCTGCTCGAGACCAAGCCCGACGCACTCAAGGCCGCGTTCGCGCTCAACGAAGGCGCCGGCGGCGAGCTCGATGCCGCGGGCAAGCCCGTGGCGCTCAACATCCAGGCCGGCGAAAAGGTCTACCAGGACTTCAAGCTCGCCATCACCAACGTCGGCGGACACAGTTCGCGGCCCACGGGCGACAACGCCATCTATCGCCTCTCGGCCGCGCTCGAACGCCTGGCCGCTTATCGCTTCCCCATCGCGCTCAACGACGCCACGCGCGGCTACTTCGAGGCGCAGTCCCGGCTCGTCGAGGACAAGGTCGCCGGCGACATGCGCGCGGTGCTGCAATCGTCGGACGAGGCCGCCGCGACGCGCCTGTGGGCGCTCAATCCGGGCTGGAATTCCATGCTGCGCACCACCTGCGTGGCGACGATGATCCAGGGCGGTCACGCGCCCAACGCGCTGCCGCAGCAGGTCTCGGCCAACGTCAACTGCCGCATCCTGCCGGGCGTCGCCGTCGACGCCGTGCAGCAGCAGATCGCCCGTGTGCTGGCCGACGACGCGATTCGCATCACGCCCTCCGACGAACCCGTGGTGATCGGCCCGCCGCCGCCACTGACGCCGCAGATCATGCAGCCCGTGCGCAAGCTGGCACAGCGGCTGTGGCCCGGCGTCACCGTGGTGCCGACGATGTCCACGGGCGCCACCGACGGTCGTTTCCTCAATGCCTCGGGCATTCCGACCTACGGCCTGTCGGGCATGTTCCACGACGCCGAAGGCAGCCGCGCGCACGGGCTCAACGAACGCATCCGCGTGAAGTCCTTGCTCGACGGCCGGCGCTTCCTGCACGAGATCGTCAAGGTCTACGCCGACCAAAAGCCCTGAACATGCGGGGTGGGACGGCGCGCAGCGCCTGTCCCACCGTTTTCGCTCACCGAAGCTGCGGGCCAGCGGCGGGTCACGACTTGCCAATCGCCTGGGCGCCGGCCCCGATGTCCATGGCGGCGCGTTCGGCGCACAATGCCGGCATGGCCGAGATCATCAACCTCAACAAGGCGCGCAAGCGCAAGGCACGCGAGCAGGCCGCGCAGCAGGCGGCCGAGAATCGCGTGCGCTTCGGTCGTACCAAGGAGCAGAAACAGCGCGAGGCCAGCGAGGCCAGCGAGGCGCAGCGCAAGCTCGACGGCCTGCGCCGCGAATCCGCGACCGGGCAGGACGACGATCGCGACACCGACGGGCCCGCTCGCGAATAAGTCGCAGCCGGCATTCAGCTAGCCCCTTCCAGAATGTTGCAGGCGCAGCTGCGCCCCGACAGATCCAAGGAGGGTTTCATGTCGAGCTTCACCGATCGCATGCTCGGCGCCGCCAAGCTCAACGTGGCGACGTTCGAAGAAGTGGAAAGCGATACCTCGGCCACGCTGCAGGCCCTGGCCGTGGTCGTGCTGGCCTCGGTCGCGATGGGCATCGGCGGCATGTATTTCGGCGGCATCGGCCTGATCGTGCGCGGCATCCTCGGTGCCGTGCTGGGCTGGGCGATCTGGGCCGGGCTGATCTGGCTCATCGGCACCAAGCTGCTCCCCGAGCCGCAGACCCGTTCCGACTGGGGCGAGATCGCACGCACCACGGGCTTCGCGCAGGCGCCGGGCGTGCTGCGCATCTTCGGCTTCGTGCCGCTGGTGGGCGTCGTCATCACCGTGGTCGCCAATATCTGGATGCTCGTGGCGATGGTGATCGGCGTGCGCCAGGCGCTCGACTATCGCGACACCTGGCGTGCGATCGCCGTCGTGGTGATCGGCTGGCTCGTCAACATGCTGATCATCTTCCTGCTCGGCCGCGGCTGATCGCCGGCCGCTGCGCGCAGTCGACCGGCAGCATCCCATCGCGCCCGCGCGAGCGGGACTGACGAGCAATGCGCAAGTGGCGCCGCAGCCAAAACGATCCGCCACGATCGATTCGGCTCAATAAAGGGCTCAAATAAAGGGCTCAAATAAAGGGCTAGTAGAGCTTGTTCTTGTAGTCGTGCCGCAGGCCTTTTTCCATCAGGCCCGGCACCGACAACGCGGCCCGCGCGAGGCTGGCCTGCAGGCCGCGCGTCTTGCTGAGTTTCACGTGGGCGACGAACATCGCGGCTGGATCGATCTGCCCGTCGCGCTCGCCTACGGGCCATAGCTGCGCACGCGCCAGTGCCGCGCTCTCGCACAGCAGCAGCGAATCCAGCTGCACCTGCGTGGCCAGCAGGGGCTGGCGACCGTCGACCGTGAACTGCGCGCGCATCGCTGCGTCGCTGGTGATCGTGGCGCGACCGCGCAGCAGCGCGATGCGCGTCGAGCCGGGAATCAGCACTGTGGCGGCGATGTGGGGCTGCATGAGGATGTTGCGAAAGCTGTCGACGCGGCGATTACCGGGACGATCGGCGTACCACAGCGCCTCGCCCTGGGGGCGGATCATGGTGCCGGCCGGATCGCCCTTGGGGCTCACGTCGGCACGGCCCTGCGCATCGATGCTCGCCAGCGCCATAAAACGGCTCGCGAGCAGAAAATCATCGCTCGCCGCAGGCGTTTCGCCGACGGCCTGCGCGCTCCAGAAGCCCGAACGTATCAGCGCCTTGGCGCAGTGCACGTAGCATTCCTCGACGCCGATCTCGATACCCTCGCCGTCGACTCCGATCACCCGGCCGTTGACGCGCAGGGTTTCGCCGATGCCCGGCGACAGAAACAGCGCGCCGAAACCCTGTCCCACGCTCGCGGGCATAGCCTCGTCGAGCGCCGCCAGCGGCAGGCGCAGGCGTGTCGGCTCGGGCACCTGCGCAAAACCGCGCGGGCCGCCGCCGCAGCGCATCACGATGCCGCCGGCATCGCCGAAGGCCGCGAACACGAAGGGCGAACTGGCGATCCAGTGCCGCGCGGTGTCGTCGAGATGATCGATGACCTTGAGCATGACCGGCCCCGGCGTCTTGCCGATCACCGCCTCCAGTGCCGCGATGGTGTCGATGCGGTGCTTGATGGTGCTCATGACGGCTCCTCCCAAGGTTGTCAGCCCGACTTCGCGGTGCTGCGGCCACGCACGTCGCTGATGCGCACGCGCAGGGCGCCGATCACCAGCGGCAGCGCGGTCAGCGCAAAGAACAGCCAGTCCCAGGCGCCGTCGGCCAGCAGCATGCCGACGATGCCACCGACGCAGAGCAGCGCCAGCACCACCACGAGCGACAGCGTGCGACGCGCGTTCATGCCAGCACCTCGGCCGCCACCGGCAGCCGCTTGCGGCGACGGTTCCACCACAGCCAGGCGCCGTTGGCGGTGATGAACAGCGTCAGCCAGGTGCAGGCCGTCCACAGCAGCTTCAGTGCGAGCCCACCGTAGTCGCCGAAGTGCAGCGGCTCCGACAGCACGATGGCCTTCAGATAGACCGGCAGCTCGCGCGCGGCGGCGACGCTGCCGTCCTGCGCGTCGATCAGCGCGGCGCGGAACAGGCGTTCGTCCAGCCCCTCGCGACCGCCCAGCAGCACCGTGTAGTGGCGCGGCGTGGAGAAATCGGTGCCGGGCCAGATCGCCGACAGCACGCGCCAGCCGGCTTCGGTGGTGGTCAGCGCCGAGGCCATGGCGCGGTCGATGTCTACGGGTGGCTGCAACACATCCACGGCCTGCCCCTGCGCCTGCGCGCGAAACGCCGACAGCTCCTGCATCTGCCAGATGCCGGTCGCCACCGTGCCGAAGCC
>JALRLM010000324.1 GCA_023254435.1 Hydrocarboniphaga sp. | reverse complement strand
GCGGTGGGCGCGAGGTTGAGCGGGCAGGCCTCCTGCTCGACGCCGACGTTCAGATGCACATCGGCCAGCCGCGCCAGGTTCGACGCCGGCTTGCCGGTCATGGCGATCAGCGGCGTGGCCATGCGCTTGATCAGCGGCACGATGGTGAGAATCTCGCTGGATTCACCCGAGTAGCTGATGGCGATGACCACGTCCTGCGGCGTGATCATGCCCAGGTCACCGTGGCTGGCCTCACCCGGGTGCACGAAAAAGGCCGGCGTGCCGGTGGACGCCAGCGTCGCGGCGATCTTGCCGCCGATGTGGCCCGACTTGCCCATGCCGGTCACCACGACGCGGCCGCGGCAGCCCAGCATCAGCGAACAGGCGCGCGCAAAGCTGTCGTCGACGCGCGCGATCAGGCCGTCGAAGGCCTGGCGCTCGATCTCGAGCGTGCGACGGCCGCTGGCCTTGAGCTGTTCGACGTCGATGGACGGGGGAAACTTCGTCATAGCCGGCAAGTTTACGCGGACTCGCCCGCCGGCATCAGATCGGATCGCCGCCGGCGCGCCGGCATCAGGCGTCCTTGAGCCGCGCGAAAGCCTCCAGCGCCCGGGCGCGCGACTCGCCCAGGTCGACCGAGGGTCGCGGATAGTGCTCGTCCAGCACCAGGCCGTGGCGGCGCAGCTCGGCGCCGTCGGCCTGCCAGGGCGCGTGCAGGATCTTGTCGGGCAGCCGCGCGATTTCGGGCAGCCAGTGGCGCAGGTAGCGCCCCTCGGGATCGAACTTCTGGCTCTGCGTCACCGGGTTGAAGATGCGGAAGTACGGCGCCGCGTCGGCGCCGCTGCCGGCCACCCATTGCCAGCCCAGCGTGTTGTTGGCCAGGTCGGCGTCCACCAGCGTGTCCCAGAACCAGCGCTCGCCCTCCTGCCAGGGAATCAGCAGGTTCTTGGCCAGATAGCTCGCCACGATCATGCGCACGCGGTTGTGCATCCAACCCGTGGTCCACAGCTGGCGCATGCCGGCGTCGACGATGGGCACGCCGGTCTGACCACGCTGCCAGCGACGCAGATCGTCGGCGTATTCCTTTTTCTTGCGCCACGGAAAGCCCGCGAAGCGCTCGTTCATGGGCTGCTCGGGCGTCTTCGGGAAGTGATGCAGCACATGGTGGGCGAACTCTCGCCAGTACAGCTCGCGCTCGAACACCTCGGCACCGCCGTGCAGGCCGGCTTCGCTGCGCGTCGCCAGTTCGCGCTGCACGCGCGCCAGCGCCTGCACGGGCGAGATCTCGCCAAAGTGCAGATGCGGCGACAGCAGTGAAGTACCGACCTGATCGGGCCGGTCGCGGCCGGCCGCGTAGCCGGCCAGCGCCTGCTTGCAGAAGCGATCGAGCCGCTTGTGGGCGCCGCTCTCGCCGGGTGTCCAGCTCTGTTCGATGCCGCCGGCCCAGGCGATGGTCGGCAGCAGGGCCAGTTCGGCCAGGCGCAGGCTGCCGACCTGGTGCCCCGCCAGCTTGCGCGGCGCGGCGATGGGCGATCGCGGCAGGCCCTGCGCCTTGGCCGTGCGCGAGAACGGGGTATAGACGCGATACGGCCCGCCGGAACCGGTCTTGAGCGTCCACGGCTCCACGAGCAGGTTGGCGGCAAAGGCCTGGGCGTGCACGCCATCTTCGATCAGGGCCTCGCCCACCTGGCGGTCGGAGCGGATCCAGGCCGGCTCGTAGCGCCGGTTCCAGACCACGACTTCGGCGCCGGTCTCCTTCACCAGCTGGCGCAGGCAGGCCAGCGGATCGCCCTGGCGGATCACCAGCGCCGAGCCGAGCTTGCGCAGATCGGCGTCGAGCGCCGCCAGACAATGGTGCAGCCACCAACGGCTGGCGCCGCCCGGCGTCCAGGCGCCCTCGAGCTTGTCGGGAACCGCGATGTAGATCGGCACGATGCGGTCGGCATGGCCCAGGGCGTGGGCCAGCGCGGGATTGTCGGCCAGCCGCAGGTCGCGGCGAAACCAGACCAGGGCGGTCGTCATACGAAGAATGAGGGCCAGGGATCGTTCGGGGCGGCTACCTTAGCCGCAGCTTGCTGAACGCCGGGAGCCCGGTCGCCCGCCCCTCGCCGGGCAGCGCCTGCGTATAATTTCGCCCTCATGACCACTCCCTCCCAGAACGCCATCGACATCGTCGGCGTTCGCAAATCCTATGGTTCGCTGCAGGCGCTCAAGGGTGTCGAGTTCTCGATCGCGCGCGGCGAGTTCTTCGGCCTGCTGGGCCCCAACGGCGCCGGCAAGTCGACCCTGATCAGCACCATCGCCGGGCTGGTCTCGCCCGACGCCGGGCATATCGCCGTGCTGGGGCACGACACCGTCAAGGATTTCCGCGCCGCCCGCCGCAAGCTCGGCGTGGTACCGCAGGAGCTGGTGTTCGACCCCTTCTTCAAGGTCGTCGACATGCTGCGCCTGCAGGCCGGCTACTACGGCGCCGGCCGCGAAGTCTGGCCCTGGATCGACGAGATGCTGGAGCGCCTCGACCTCGCCTCCAAGCGCAACTCGCCCATGCGTGCGCTTTCGGGCGGCATGAAGCGTCGCGTGCTGATCGCCCAGGCCCTGGTCCACAAGCCGCCCGTGGTAATCCTCGACGAGCCCACGGCCGGCGTCGACGTGGAGCTGCGCCGCACGCTGTGGAGCTTCATGGCCGACCTGCACCGCCAGGGCCAGACCGTGGTGCTGACCACGCATTACCTCGAAGAGGCGCAGGAGATGTGCTCGCGCATCGCCATTCTCGACAAGGGCGAGATCAAGGCGCTGGAGTCGACGCGCCAGCTGCTGCGCCGCCACCCGTTCCGCTTCCTGCGGCTCAAGCTGGCCGGTGAGGCCGGCCTGCCCGACGCATTGCGACCACTGGTGTCCAGCGAGGCCGAAGGCGTTATCGAGCTCAAGCTCGACACCACGCAGCACCCGATCGGCGGCGTCTTCGACACGCTGCGCAGCGCCGGCATCGCCATCGAGGACGTCCACACCCGCGAACCCGACCTCGAGGACATCTTCGTGGAACTCACCCAACGGGAATCAGCCTCATGAGCCCCGATCAGCTGGGCTTCTACACCCTGCTCAAGAAGGAAGTGATGCGCTTCTGGTCGGTGCTCGGCCAGACCGTGACCGCACCCGTCATCACCGCCCTGCTCTACCTGCTGGTGTTCGCGCAGGCGCTCGAAGGCCGCGCCTCGGCCTACGCGGGCGTGAGCTACACCGAGTTCCTGGTGCCGGGACTGATCATGATGACGGTGCTGCAGAACTCGTTCGCCAACACCTCGTCGAGCCTCACGCAGTCCAAGGTCAACGGCAATATCGTGTTCGTGCAGATGGCGCCGATCGGCCCGCTGGAATGGTTCGGCGCCTACGTGATCGCGGCGATGGTGCGTGCCGCGCTGGTCGCCACCGCGATGCTCGTCGTCACCTTTCCGTTCGTGAAGCTGCTGCCGCAGCAGCCGCTGGCCATGATCGCCATCTTCGCGCTGGCCAGCGCGAGCCTGGCCGTGGTCGGCCTGATCGCCGGCATCACCTCGCAGAAGTTCGATCAGCTGGCCGCGTTCACCAATTTCTTCATCAACCCGCTGTCCTTCCTGTCGGGCGTGTTCTACTCGGTGCATGCGCTGCCCAGGTTCTGGTACCACGCCTCGCACCTGAACCCGTTCTTCTACATGATCGACGGCTTTCGCTACGGCTTCTTCGGCAAGGCCGACGTCGCCATCTGGCAAAGCCTGCTGTGGACCGGCGGGTTCTTCCTCATTACATCCGGCATCTGTCTGTGGATGCTGATGACCGGCTACAAAATGCGCCGCTGATCGCGTGCGCCGAGATTCTCAATGATGACCAAACACGACATTCAGCAGCTCATCGAAGCCGGCCTGCCCGGCGCCCAGGTTCGCGTCATCGGTGACGATGGCCAGCATTTCGAAGCCGAGGTGGTGTATTCCGGCTTCGCCGGCAAGCTGCCGCTGGCCCAGCACCGCATGGTCTACGCCACGCTCGGCGACAGGATGGGCCGCGAAATCCACGCGCTGCAGCTGCGCACGCGCGCCGCATAAGACGCATGGACAAGTTCATCATCGAAGGCAACGGCCCGCTCAAGGGCGAGATCGTCGCCTCGGGCGCCAAGAACGCGGCGCTGCCGATTCTCTGCGCCGGCCTGCTGTCGGACGAGCCGCTGACCGTCACCAACGTGCCCAGGCTCTGGGACATCGGCACCACGCGCAAGCTGCTCACGCAGATGGGCGTGACCATGGAGCAGACCGGCTCGCACACCTACGTGATCGACGCCAGCCCGATCACCACCTGCGTGGCGCCCTATGAGCTCGTGCGCACGATGCGCGCCTCCATCCTCGTGCTCGGCCCGCTCGTGGCCAGGCGCGGCGAGGCGCACGTGTCGCTGCCCGGCGGCTGCGCCATCGGCGCGCGTCCGGTCGACCTGCACCTGATGGGCCTGGAAGCGATGGGCGCCGAGATCACGCTCGAAGGCGGCTTCATCCACGCCAAGTGCAAGAAGCTCAAGGGCGCGCACATCGTCTTCGACACCGTGACTGTCACCGGCACCGAAAACCTGATGATGGCGGCGACGCTGGCCGAGGGTGAAACCATTCTCGAAAACGCCGCGCGCGAGCCCGAGGTGGTCGATACCGCCAACTGCCTGCGCGCGATGGGCGCCAAGATCACGGGCGACGGCACCACCACCATCCGCATCCAGGGCGTCGACAAGCTGCACGCCGCGACGCATCGCGTGTTGCCCGACCGCATCGAAACCGGCACCTACCTGGTCGCCGCCGCCGTCACGCGCGGCCGCGTGCGGGTGACGCAGACCGACCCGTCCATGCTCGACGCGGTGCTCGTGAAACTGCAGCAGGCCGGTGCCAAGGTGCAGACCGGCACCGACTTCATCGACGTCGACATGCAGGGCCGCCGTCCTTCGGCCGTCAACATCCACACCATGCCGCATCCGGGCTTTCCGACCGACATGCAGGCGCAGATGATGGCGCTCAACTGCGTCGCCGAAGGCGTCGGCACGATCCGCGAAACCATCTTCGAAAATCGCTTCATGCACGCGCAGGAACTGCTGCGCCTGGGCGCGGACATTCGCATCGAAGGCAACCTCGCCGTCATCACGGGCAAGGAGCGCCTGCAGGCCGCGCCGATCATGGCCACCGACCTGCGCGCCTCGGCCTCGCTGGTGCTGGCCGCGCTGGCGGCCGACGGCGAAACCGTCATCGACCGCATCTACCATATGGATCGCGGCTACGAAGACATCGAAGGCAAGTTCGCCGCGCTGGGCGCCAAGATCAAGCGCATCGGCAAGCAGTTCGGCTAGCGCGGACGGAGAAAGCTCATGCAGCAGCGACTCGCAGTGTTGATCGACGCCGACAACGCGCAGGCCGATCTGATCGAGGCGCTGCTGGATGAAGTGATCAAGTACGGCGTCGCCTCGGTCAAGCGCATCTACGGCGACTGGACGCAGCCCAATCTCGGCAAGTGGAAGAAGAAGCTCGTCGAGCACGCGATCCAGCCGATGCAGCAGTTCGGCTACACGGTGGGCAAGAACGCCACCGACAGTGCGCTGATCATCGACGCGATGGATCTGCTCTACACGCAGAAGTTCGACGGCTTCTGTCTGGTCACGTCGGACAGCGACTTCACGCGCCTGGCGACGCGCCTGCGCGAATCGGGCCTGACCGTCTACGGCTTCGGCGAAAAGAAGACGCCGCGCGCCTTCATCAGTGCCTGCGACAAGTTCATCTACGTCGAGAACCTGCGCACCGGCAAGAGCGAGAAGAAAGCCGAGAAGGCCGACAAGAAGAACCCGGCCGTCGCGGCAGCGCCGGCCGTCGTCGAAGTCGCCGCCGAGAAAACCTCGCGGCGCAAGAAGAAAACCAAGTCCGGCGACGGCAAACCAGCGAGCGAGCCAACGCCCGCCATAGCGGACGAAGCGGCCGCCGATGTCTCCGAGCGCGATCTCGACGATCTGATCGGGGCCGCGCTCGATGCCTGCGCCGACGAGTCGGGCTGGGCCGCGCTCGGCGCCATGGGGCAGTACATCATCAAGCAGCGGCCTGACTTCGATACGCGCAGCTACGGCAAGAAGCGACTCGGCGATCTGGTCAAGACGCTCGATGGCTTTGCCGTCGACACTCGCACGAGCGCCGACGGCAAGTCGCATTCGCTGTACGTGCATCGCAAGTAATCGCCATGGCCGACGGCAAGCCGCGCGTCGAAATCGAGTTCTGCATGCAATGCCGCTGGCTGCTGCGCGCCGGCTGGACCGCGCAGGAACTGCTGACCACCTTCGCCGATGACCTGGGCGAAGTCGCGCTCAGGCCCGGCTCCGGCGGCGTCTTTCGCGTGGCAGTGGACGGCGAGATCGTGCACGACCGCAAGCGCGACGGCGGATTCCTGGAATTGCCCGAACTCAAGCAGCGCATTCGCGACCGCATCGCGCCGGATCGCGATCTGGGGCATAGCGACCGCCAGAAAAAGCCCGACTGAAGCCGAACGGCAACGTCGTCCCGCTACAACCCATATCCCGACTGATCTGGGCACGCCCGGTGATCGGGTTCATGGCAGAAATCTCAGGCCGATGCAGTTCGATACATTCGTGTCGAACTTCGACAGTGCCGTGGGCGCCGGCACCGGCCTTACAATCGCGGACCCACCGACGTTTCCTCGTCAGGCAGGCAATGAAAATCATATGCCTATGAGGAACATTGACGATGTCCGTGCATTCCCGTTTCGCGCGAGCGCCGAAGGCTTCGGCGGTCTCGTGCGCCCGCCGCCTGCTGGCTGTTGCGACCCTTCCCCTGCTGTATGCCGCGTCCAGCGTGGCGCAAGACAGCGCCGATGACACCGCCAACCGAGAGCCCGTCAAGCTCGACACCGTGACGGTCACCGAGCAGGCCGACAAACCCTACACCGTAGACGACAGCGCATCGGCGACGCGATTGCCGCTGAGCCTGCGCGATACACCGCAGTCCGTCACCGTCGTCACCGGGCAGCGTATGCAGGACCAGAACCTGCAGTCGATGCGCGACGTGCTCGACAACGTCACCGGCGTCTACTCCTACGCCTACGACAGTGAGCGCGTGGTCTTCACCTCGCGCGGTTTCACCATCAACAACACGCTCTACGATGGTGTACCGGTCGCGCCGGGCCTCAATGCCGATTCCACCGACGCCACGCTCGACACTGCCCTGTACGAGCGCATCGAGGTCGTTCGCGGCGCCACCGGCCTGCTGACCGGCGCGGGTAATCCGTCCGCCGCGGTCAATCTCGTGCGCAAGCATGCCGACGCGACGAGCTTCGACGGCTCGCTGTCGATGACGTATGGCTCGTGGAACGACTTTCGCAGCGTCGCCGATGTCAGCACGCCGCTCAGCAACGACGGCCGCGTGCGGGCCCGCGTGGTGTCGGTCTACCAGAACGCCGATTCGTACAGCGACCTATACCGCAACGAAAAAGCCGTGTTCTACGGCGTCGTCGATGCCGACCTGACGTCCTCGACGCGCATCAGCCTGGGCTACGACTATCAGCGCACGCTGCCCCAGGGCAACACCTGGGGCTCGTTTCCGCTGTTCTTCAGCGACGGCACGCGCACCGACTGGTCGCGCTCGGTCACCACCGCCACCGACTGGAGCTACTGGAACAACAAGACGCAAACCGCCTTTGCCGAACTGCGCCACGATTTCGGCAGCGGCTGGAACCTCAAGGCCACCGCGCAGCGCCGTGAAACCGACGGCGACTCGAACCTGTTCTACGTCTACGGCTTTCCGAACAAAACCAGCGGCGAAGGACTGACGCCCTTCGTCTACCGCAGCTCGGACGACGCAGGCCAGAACTCGTTCGATGCCTATGTCTCGGGCCCCTTCGATCTGTTCGGTCGCCGGCACGAGCTGGTCGTCGGTGCGCTGAGATCATCGATCCACGTCGATTCGGTCGAATATGGCTACGACGAGGACAGCGTCTCCGAGGTCGGTAATTTCTACGAGTGGGATGGCCACTATGCCGAGCCACGCTTCGATAGCGAAGGCGACGAGTCGCGCCGCCTGCGGACCACGCAGGATGCGCTCTACACGGCATTGCGCCTGTCGCTGGCCGATCCGCTCAAGCTCATCGCCGGTGCGCGCTTCTCTCGCTACGAAAGCAACAGCTACTACATCTACGACGGCCCCGACGCCATTGTGCAGGATCACGACAAGCTCACGCCCTACGCGGGCCTGATCTACGATTTTCTGCCGCAGTGGTCGGCCTTCGCGAGCTACACCCGTATCTTCAGCCCGCAGACCTTCCAGCACGAGGACGCCAGCCCGCTCGATCCGCTCGAAGGCTACAGCACTGAAATCGGCATCAAGGGCGAGCATTTCGGCGGCCGTCTCAACACCGCGCTGACGCTGTTCGATACGCGCCAGGACAACGTCGCCGTCGCCGATCCCAATTCCGACGGCATCAACGGCGACCCAACGCGCACGGCCTACCTCGAGTACGACGGCACGCGCACGCGCGGATTCGAACTGGAGGCCAGCGGCGAACTGGCGCGAAACTGGAACGTCTCGGCCGGCTGGTCCTGGTATCAGCTCGAAGACGGCGACGGCCAGGACGTGAAGACCTACGTGCCGCGCACGCTGATCCGCACGTTCACGAGCTACCAGTTCAGCGACGCGCTGGCGCATCTCACCATCGGTGGCGGCGTGAACTGGCAGTCGAAGAATCGCGTCGACGTCGAACGCCCCGATGCCGACTACGAGACCCGCTTCGGCACCTCGCTGAGTTCGCTGCAGCAGAAGGCCGTCACGCTCGTGAGCCTGATGGCGCGCTACCAGATCACGCCGCAGCTGTCGGTGCAGGTCAACGGCGAGAACCTGCTCGACAGGAAGTATTACGTGATCGACGAGTACGGCAATCTGTACTTCGGCGCACCGGCCAGCGTAGCGGCGACCCTGAGTTACCGCTTCTGATCGTCCGGGTTTCGATCCGGCGCGCTCGCGAGCACGCGTGCCGGATCGAAACGCAGCGCTACACCCGACAGCTGCGCCTGTAGCGCGGCACGGACATGCGCGGCGATGAGTTGCGCGGCCGCGCCGATGGCGAAGCCTTCGGGCCGGATGTTGGAGATGCAGTTGCGCGCCTCGTCGGTGATGCCGACCTTGGGCGCATAAGTCAGATAGGCGCCGAGACTGTCGGGCGACGACAGCCCCGGCCGTTCGCCGATCAGGCTCAGCGCCAGCCGCGCCCCGATGCGCTCGCCCACGTCGTCGGCCAGCGCCACGCGCGCCTGCGTGGCGATCACCACGGGCGCCATGCTCAGACCGTCGAGCAAGGGCTTCAGCGCCAGCAGCAGGGTGGCGGCATGCGCCTGCACGGCCGTCGACGACAGGCCGTCGCCGATCACGAACAGCACGTCGTAGTGCCCGCGCTGCGCATCGACGGCGGCGGCGGAGGCTTCGTCGAGGCGACGCCCCCAGTCGGGCCGCGCGAGATAGGCCGCACGATCGCTCGCTCGGCTCGCCGTCTCGATCACGCTCCAGCCGTCGCCTTCGAGTTGCGCGCGCAGCGTCGCGACGTCGAGCGGCAGATGCACGGCATCGCGCGCCTGCGCGTGAGCCAGCGCGAAAGCCAACACCTCGCGCGTCGGCAGGCTGCTGCCGCTG
>JALRLM010000193.1 GCA_023254435.1 Hydrocarboniphaga sp. | reverse complement strand
GGGCAGGCCCAGGTCCAGCACCACCGCGTCGTAGCCGCCCTGGCGGAAAGCCTCCTGCGCGAGGATGCCGTCGGCCACCCAGTCCACGGTCATGCCGTCGCGGCGCAGTGCCTCGCACAGGCCTTCGCCGATCATGCGGTCGTCTTCGATCAGCAGGATGCGCATGGCGGTCGACGGTCTCCGGCGAGGTACGGGCGGCTCACGGTAGGCATGGAGACTTAGCGGGAACTTAGGGCTGGCAGCTGCGGGCCGGCTCATTCGTCCAGGTTGACGCCGTAGTTCTTCTTGAGTGCCTGCAGCACCAGGCTCGAGCGCACGTCCTTGACCCCCGGCAGGCCGATCAGGACCTTCATCGAAAACTCGGCGAAGGCCTGCAGATCGGCCACCGACACGTGCAGCAGGAAGTCGGAGTCACCCGTCAGCACGTAGCAGGCCAGCACCTCGGGCCGCGCGCGGATGGCGGTTTCGAAGGCTTCGGTGAAGCTGCTGGACTGGCGCTCGATGCTCACGCGCACGAAGGCCTCCACGCCGCGTCCGAGCGCGGCCGGGTCGAGGATGGCGGCGTAGCGCGCGATCACGCCGCTGTCCTCGAGCTTGCGCACGCGACGCTGGCAGGCCGTGGGTGACAGCGCGACGCGCTCGGCCAGCTCGACGATGGGCAAGCGACCGTCGGCCTGCAGCTCGCGCAGGATGCGAAAGTCGGTACGGTCGATTTCTGTAGTGCTTTTCAGCATTACGGCGCACCCAATCGATGAAATTCACCACTTCATAGCATCTGCGCGCTTCAACTTGCATCTTTTCGTCACCGCGGGCGCGCTAGAGTATGGATGCTGTGTCTGCAGCCTGGCGAGTGGAGGCTCCCATGCTCAGTGCCAATACCAACAGCGGCCTGCGAGGCGATTACTCGCGTATCCGCGACGATTACACGGTCGACCAGGCCGATCAGTTCTATACCGATGCCGACCATGCGCTCTGGCGGCGGCTGCATGCGCGGCAGTCCGCGCTGGTGCCACGTTATGCGGCGCAGGAGTTCGCGCGTGGCCTCGCGCTCATGGATTGCGCGCAGGGCGTGCCCGACATCGCCATGCTGAGCCGATTGCTGCAGTCGACCACGGGCTGGACGCTGGCCGCCGTGCCCGGCTTCCTGCCCGACGAGGCTTTCTTCAAGCTGCTGGCGGCGCGGCGCTTTCCGGTCACGGTGTGGCTGCGCAGGCCCGAAGAGGCCGACTACCTCGTCGAGCCCGACATCTTTCACGACGTCTTCGGCCACGTGCCGATGCTGTTCGACGCGCGCTACGCCGATTTCGTGCAGCGCTACGGACAGGCCGGGCTGGCCGCGATGCGCGACGGTGCGCTGAGCATGGCGGCGCGGCTGTACTGGTACACGGTGGAATTCGGTCTCATCGAATCGGCCGGCGAACTGCGCGCCTACGGCTCGGGCATCCTGTCGTCGGCCGGCGAGACGGCCTATGCGATCGAAAGCGAGCGTGCACGGCGCATTCGCCTGGACCTCGACCGCTGCCTGCGCACGCATTACATGATCGATGCCTATCAGCAGACTTATTTCGTGATCGGCTCGATGGAGGAGCTGGTCGATGCCGATGCGGGCGAACTGGCCCGGCGCATGCGCATCGCACGCGACCTCGGCACGCTGCAGCCCGACCAGATCTGCGACGGCGACCGCATCGTCGCGCCGCGCACGCCGGCTCGGGTCTGCGCACCGGCCTGAGCAGACTCCGGCACGCCACGACGCTTCAATTGCAACGAGGAGATTCCCATGAACGCGAGCAGCCCGACACCGGCGCAGAGCGATACCTACAATCCGCTGGGCACCGACGGCTTCGAGTTCGTCGAGTTCACCGCTCCGTCCAAGGGCGGCCTGTGCCAGCTCAACGACCTGTTCGTGATGATGGGCTTCACGCCCGTGGCACGGCATCGCAGCAAGGACGTGACGCTGTATCGCCAGGGCGACATCAACTTCATGGTCAATGGCACGCCGTACAGCCATTTCGAGCAGTTCGCCCAGGTGCATGGTCCTTCGGCCTGCGCCATGGGCTGGCGCGTGCGCGACGCCGTGCAGGCGCATCAACACGCCATCGCGCAGGGTGCCGTGGCCTTCGACACCCGGCCGGGCCTGATGGAACTGCGCCTGCCCGCGCTGTACGGCATCGGCAACAGCGTGCTCTATCTGGTCGACCGCTACGGGCCCGAGCATTCGATCTATGACATCGACTTCAACTACTTCGAGGGCGTGGACCGTGCGCCGCGCGGCGTCGGCCTGACCTGCATCGACCATCTGACGCACAACGTGGCGCGCGGCAACATGGACACCTGGGCCGGCTTCTACGAGCGCATCGCCAACTTCCGCGAGATCCGCTACTTCGACATCGAGGGCAAGCTCACCGGCCTGACTTCGCGCGCCATGACCTCGCCCTGCGGCAGGATCCGCATCCCGATCAACGAAAGCGCCGACGAGAAGTCGCAGATCGAGGAGTTCCTGCGCGAGTATCGCGGCGAAGGCATCCAGCACATCGCGCTGTCGACCGACGACATCTACGCC
>JALRLM010000128.1 GCA_023254435.1 Hydrocarboniphaga sp. | reverse complement strand
ACTCTTACCCTTCCTCGTGTTGTTCGCCGCAGCAGCGGCCCTCCCCGTCGCGGCCCAGACGTCTCGACCGGTGCCCGAACTCGGAACAGCGCCGATACCGCGGCAGCTTCCGCCCCTGCCGACGCCGAGCCAGCCTCCGGCGGCCAGCGAGTACGAGCGCCACCAGGGCCTGCTCGCCAAGGGCTTCGTCGCGCAGTCGCTGGTCGACCTGCGCCGCAACGAGGCCGACGCCGCGCAGGCGCAGCTCGAGCAAGCCCGTTCGCAACTCGCGGTGATTCGCAACCAGGCGGGCTACACGAGCCTGATCGCCGACGCGCCGGGCACGGTCACCGAGCTGCAGGCCGAGGCCGGCCAGGTGGTCAATGCCGGCCAGCCAGTGCTGCAGTTCGCACGCGATGGCGAACGCGAAGTGCGTATCGGCGTGCCCGAAGGCAGCGCGGTGGAACAACTCAAGCGCGCGCCCATGCTCACGGTGACGCTGTGGGGCGCGCCGGATAAGCGCTACGCCGGCAAGCTGCGCGAAATCGCCGCATCGGCAGACCCGCAGCTGCGCACGCACGAGGCGCGCGTCACCATCGTCGGCGACGACGATGCCGTGCGCCTGGGCATGACCGCGAGCGTGATCGTGGGCATGTCCGGTGGTGAAGGCGCGTTCCGCCTGCCGCTCAGCGCGGTGACCGAAATCGGCGGCAAGCCGGTGATCTGGCGCGTGCAGGGCGAGCCCGCGCAGGCACAGCCGGTGCCCGTGCAGGTCGTGCAATACCTGGAGAAAGACGCCATCGTGCGTGGCGCGATCAAAGCCGACGATCAGGTGATCTCGGCCGGCGTGCATCTGCTGATCGCGGACATGCCGGTGAAGGCCATCGATCGCAGCGCGCCGGTCGGCCTCTGAGGACGGCGGCCATGGGCTTCAACCTGAGCGAGTGGGCGCTGGGCAATCGCGCGCTGGTGATCTTCTTCATGGTGCTGCTGGCGGTCATGGGCGTGCGCGCCTACACCAGCCTGGGGCAATCCGAAGATCCGCCCTTCACCTTCCGCGTCATGGTGATCCAGAGCTTCTGGCCGGGCGCCAGCGCCGACGAGATGGATCGCCTGGTCACCGATCGCATCGAAGAAAAACTGCTGGAGCTCGAGACGCTGGATTTCGTGCGCTCCTATTCGCGGCCTGGCGAGTCGGTGATCACCATCATCATCCGCGACGACCTGCCGCCCGCCGCCATGCAGGAGTCGTTCTATCAGATCCGCAAGAAGATCGGTGACATTCGCGGGCGCCTGCCGGCCGGCATCGTCGGCCCGCTGTTCAACGACGAGTTCGGCGACACCTTCGGCAACATCTACGCGCTGACCGGCGCCGATTTCAGCTACGAAGAACTCAAGGACTACGGCGATCGCATTCGCGAACGCCTGCTGCGCGTGCCGCAGGTGGCGAAGGTGGATTTCCTCGGCACGCAGGAGGAGCGCGTGTTCATCGATCTGGCCAACGCCAAGCGTGGCCAGCTCGGCATTCCGCTGACCACCGTCATCAACGCGCTGCAGGCGCAGAACGCCATCGTCGCCACGGGCAGCTTCGACACGCCGCTGGAGCGCATCTACACGCGCGTCAGCGGTCGCCTGCAGTCCATCGACGATCTCAAGAACCTGCCCATTGCCACCGACGGCCGCAGCACGCGCCTGGGTGACATCGCCACGATCTACCACGGCTACCAGCACCCGCCCGCCACGCGCATGCGCGTCAACGGCGAGCGAGCGCTGGGTATAGCGGTGTCGATGGAAAAAGGCGGACACATCATTCGCCTGGGTCGTTCGCTCGATGCCGAAATCGAAGACATCCGCGCCAACCTGCCGCTGGGCATGGAGCTCAATCGCGTCGCCGACCAGCCGCGCGCGGTGACGCGCGGCATCGACGAGTTCGTGCGCACGCTGATCGAGGCCGTGGCCATCGTACTCGCGGTGAGCTTTCTGAGCCTGGGCATCCGCACCGGGCTGGTGGTGGCGCTGACGATTCCGCTGGTGCTGGCAATGACCTTCGTCGCCATGCGCCAGTTCGGCATCGACCTGCACAAGATCTCGCTGGGCTCGCTGGTGCTGGCGCTGGGCCTGCTCGTGGACGACGCTATCATCGCGGTGGAGATGATGGCGGTGAAGCTGGAGCAGGGTTACGACCGGCTCAAAGCCGCAGCCTTC
>JALRLM010000127.1 GCA_023254435.1 Hydrocarboniphaga sp. | reverse complement strand
CTGATCGAAGGTCTGCTTGAAGCGCTCCTTGGTTTCCTGGTCGATCTTGCGGATCGCTTCTTCGAGCGTGTCGAGCGCGCCGGTGAGATCGGCGTTCTGATCGGACAGGTACTGCTCGCGGCCTTCGGCTTCTTCCAGCTCCTGGATCGCCGCGAGGTTGATCGCACCCAGGCGATCGATGCGACGCAGCGTCGAGGCCAGCTTTTCTTCCCAGTCCTCGAGCCTGGCGTCGTCGGCCACGCCGGCGACCAGTGACTCGCGCTCAAAGCCGCTTTCCTCGCAGGCTTCGGTGATCTGCTGCTCCACGCCCTGGCGTCGTGCGCGCAGGTTCTCGAACTCGAGTCGCGCCTGCTGCAGCGCTTCCTGGGAGGCATCCTTGTTCTGCTCGGCCATGCGCAGCGCCTGCTGCACGGCCTGCATCCCCGCGTCGGCGGCGTTGAGCCTTTCGCGGACCAGCCGCTGCGACTCGCGCGCCTGCGTCACACCCTGGCGCGCGGCCTCGAGTTCGCCCGACTGTTCTTCGAGCGGGGTTTCGAGTTCTTCGGCCTCGCGCAGCCGGCCTTCGCGTTCGTGCGCGACCAGCTCGTGGTTCTCTGCAAGATCGTGCAGCACCTGGTTCAGCGAGCTGATGGCGCTGCGCTTGCCGGCCAGCTGCACCTGAATCTGGTTGCGCGACTGCTGCGCCTGCGTCACCGCCGCGCGCGCGCGATTGGCCGAGTCACGGGCCCGTGCCAGGCTCTGCTGCAGCTGGATGCGCTCGTCGCGCAGGCGCTGGGCGATGGCCTCGAGCTCGCCGAGCTTGGCACGCGACTGCTCCAGTTCCAGCGCACCCTGCTCGCGCTGAGCGCGCAGGCCGTCGATCTCCTTGCCGAGCGCTTCGATACGGCCCAGGGTCTGCTCCAGGCGCACGGCCTGCGCCTGGCGAAACGCCAGCCGCTGCGCGTGGCGACTGCGCACACCCTCGAATCGCGGGGCCAGTTCGCGTCGCTCGGATTCGTGCTTCTGCTGGCGTTCGCGCAGTTCGCCCAGCGCCTGCTCGCCATCGCCGACACGCTGCTGGTGTTCGTCGACCTGCACGCGCAGTTGCTTGAGCAACTGCTCACGCGCGATCACGCCGCTGCGGTCGGAATCGCGACGTGGATAGCGCACCCAGCCCTGGCCGGCCCAGATGCCCGAGCGCGTCACCACCGATTCACCCGCGAGCAGCGCCGACAGGCGAGTCGGCGTCAGTTCGGCGTCTTCGATGCCGTAGATGCCGTGCAGCAGATCGGTCAGCGCGCCCGGGCCACGCACCTTGGCCGACAGCTGATCGGGGGATCGATCGCACGTCGCCATCTGGTCGTAGATGAGTCCGGCGCCCGACTTGGGCAGGTTGGCGGGACTCTCGAAGGCCTCGGGTGCCAGGCCCAGCAACGGCGCCTGCAGCCAGCCTTCGAGCACCTGCTCGACCGCCGCCTCCCATCCGCTGTCGACGCTGAGCACCTGCGCCAGACGCTGCACCTGAGCGTGGCCACGCGACTTGAGCCAGCTGGCCAGTTCGGCATCGTCCTGGCGCAAGGCCGCCTGCTGCAAGGTTTCGAGCGAGGCCAGACGGCCACGCGCGGCCTGCAGCTGCTGCCGCGTTTCGTGCAGCGAGCCCTCCAGCGCCGAACGCTGCTCGCGCTGCGTCTGCAGCTCGCGGTCGAGGTTCTGCAGGCGATCCTGCAGCTCGGCCTGCTCTGCGCCCAGGTGTTCGAGATCGAGGTCGGCTTCTTCGAGCGACACCTGGATCGGCTGGGCGTTGAGCGTGCCCTGCTCGTTGACCAGGCGCTTGACGCGCTCGTCGATCTGGAACTGCGCGCGCTCCAGGCTCTGCAGGCGCACGCGCTCGCCCTCGGTCTGGAACAGCGGCTCTTCGGATCGCGTTTGAAACTCGTCCCAGGCCTGCTGCTGTTGCTGGGCCTCTTCCTCGATGTGCGCCAGATGATCCTGGGTCTCGGCCACCGTGCGCTCGGCCTGCTCGGCCTGTGCTTCCAGCGACTGGATTTCGCGCGCCAGCGATTCGAGCCGTGCCTGCTCGCTCTGGCGGCGGCGATCGACTTCGCTGAGCTGTCGGGTGATCTGTTCGATTTCGCGCAGCTTGAGATTCTTGAGCTCGCGCGCGTGCTGCAAATTCTGCTCGTGACGCGCGAGCCGCGCCTCGGCCTCGTAGACGCGGGTCTGCTCGTCGCTCAGCACGGTCTGCAGTTCACGCTGGAGCTGCTCGGCCTGGACGCGCTTTTCCTCGGCCTCGGTCAGGGCCTCGCGACGCGCGTCGAGCGCAGCCTGCAGATCGGCGATGCCCTGCTCGTGACCGCGGCTCTGCTCCGCCAGCAGTCGCTCGCGCAGCACCAGGATCTCGGCCTTGAGCACGCGCTCCTGCTGCTTGAACTCCTTGTACTTCTCGGCATTGGCCGCCTGCTTGCGCAGCACGTCGAGCCGCGCCTGCAGCTCGCTGCGCAGGTCGGACAGGCGCGACAGGTTCTCGCGCGTCTGGCGGATGCGGCTCTCGGTCTCCTTGCGACGCTCCTTGTACTTGGAGATGCCGGCGGCCTCTTCGAGCCAGGTGCGCAGTTCCTCGGGCTTGGCCTCGACCATGCGCGAAACCATGCCCTGCTCGATGATGGCGTACTGGTTCTTGCCACCCAGCCCCGTGCCAAGGAACAGGTCGGTGACGTCGCGCTTGAGGCACTTGCGGCCGTTCAGGTAGTACTGCGAATTGCCGTCGCGCAGCAGCTCGCGACGCACGGCAATTTCGCTGTAGGCCGCGTACGGGCCGGTGACCTGACCGTCACTGTTGTCGAAGGTCAGCTCCACCATCGCGCGGCCGACCGGCTTGCGCGACTTGGAGCCGTTGAAGATGACGTCTTCGGACTCCTGCGTACGCAACTGCTTCTGGCTGGCCTCGCCCAGCACCCAGCGCACCGCATCGATGATGTTGGATTTGCCGCAGCCGTTGGGACCGACGACGCCGGTCAGATTGGCGGGCAGCGGGAGCTGGGTGGGATCGACGAACGACTTGAAGCCGGCCAGCTTGATACCGGATAGACGCATTTATGAGATGTTGGGTCCGGGTTGTGGCGCCGGTCAGGCCTCGGCGTCCAAAGTCATAGTGTAAATTACGCGGCCATCTTTGCTACGGCGCGCCCCGCGTCGATGTGTCTGCAATGACTGCCAAGCCCAGCACCGATCTCGAAACCTTCCCCAATCCGACTCCTGGCCGCGACTTCGTGATCCGCATGCGGATCCCGGAATTCACCTGCCTGTGTCCCAAGACCGGCCAGCCGGACTTCGCCACGCTGTACCTGGAATACATCCCGGAGTCGCTGTGCGTGGAACTGAAGTCGCTCAAGCTCTACATCTGGAGCTTCCGCGATCAAGGCGCGTTCCACGAGGCGGTCACCAACAAGATCCTGGACGATCTGGTCAAGCTCATGCAGCCGCGATTTGCGCGCCTGACGGCCGACTTTGGCGTGCGTGGTGGCATTTTCACCAACGTGGTGGCCGAGCATCGTGCCGCCAGCTGGAAGCCTGCCGAGGCGGTGATCCTGCCCCCCGGCGAGTGGCACAGACAGTAAAAGAGCCCCCGCGAACGTTCGCGCCGCTCAGGCGGCGCGGGCGCGCGCGCTCAGCAGAGCTTCGATATCGGTGAGTCGCAGGTATTCGCTGGCCAGCTCACCGCGAACCACGGCGGCCGGCGCCCCAGGCTCGCCGAGGCTATCGAGCACCATCGCGGCCTGCGAGAAATCGTCTTCGTCGGTATTGGGGTTGTGCGTGATGATGGTCGAAATACCCGCCGCCGTAGCGGCCTGCAGGCCGACGCCGGAATCCTCGACCGCGATGCATTCCCAGGGCTGAAGCTCCAGCGCCCTGAGCGCATGAAGATAGCTGTCGGGCGCCGGCTTCTTGCTGGGGACGTCGTCACCGCCGACGATCAGGTCGATCTGCTGGGCCAGTTCATCGCTCAGGCCATAGCTCAACAGCGCCTTGAGACTGGCTGAACTGGCGTTGGTGACCAGCGCCACGCGCAGATTCGCAGCCTTGGCCTCTCCGATGAGCCTCACGATACCGGGGCGCAACGGAATTTTGCCCTTGCGCATGAAGCTGCGGAAGTAACGACTCTTGAGATCGTGCACTTCCTGGGCCCAGCGCACCGGATCGGCGTTCATCTGCGCCGCATGCTGCTTCAGATCGGGCTGATACTGGCGCACGTAATAAAGCAGGCGTTCGCGGCCACCAGGCTGCCGCAGCAGCTTGCGATACAGGCGGGGCGTCCAGCGAAAATCAAACCCCAGCTTGCGAAACGCGCGGTTATAGGCGGGGCGATGACCGAAGGTTTCGGTATCGGCAACGGTACCATCCACATCCAGCAACAGGGCTCGGAGGGTCATGGCGGCTTACCAAGGACTCCCGGCGCGATGGCACGACGAGCCGACGGTATGACGAGGTTGCATATGGACGAAGATCGATAATTCGATCCGCTATTTTACGCTCGGCTGCCTGAATCGCGACTGTTAAATTTCATCAAAACAGGCCATATAAAGGCCATGGAATTTCCGTTCGTCGGTTCGAGCTCGCAAGCAGGCTATCGGGGCCGTTTCGCCCCCACGCCTTCTGGCCCTTTGCATCTGGGTTCACTGCTAACCGCCCTGGCCAGCTATCTGCAGGCCAGGCAGCAGAAAGGCCGGTGGCTGCTGCGCATCGACGACCTGGATCGCCCGCGGATCGCCGCCGACGCCGAGGGGCGCATCCTGCGCCAGCTCGAGGCCCACGGACTGCTGTGGGACGATCCGCCCCGGCGCCAGAGCGATCACCTGCCCGACTATCACGCGGCACTCGATCGGCTACGCGCACAGGGGCTGATCTATGCCTGCGCCTGCACGCGCGCCCAGCTCATGCAGCAATCCCTGCCCGGACCGGATGGTCTGGTCTACAACGGCCATTGCCGGGGTCTGGGCCTGCCTGAAGAAGGCCTTGCGCTACGCCTGCGAGTGCCGACCGAACGACTGCAGATCATCGATGCCGGACAGGGGGGGCAATCCCGCCAGCTGGAGCGCGAGTTGGGCGACTTCGTCCTGCGTCGGCGCGACGGCATCTTCGGCTATCAACTCGCCTGCGCCGTGGACGAGCACGCCCAGGGAATCACCGAGGTCGTGCGCGGTGTGGACCTGCTCTCCTCGACCTTCTTTCAGTTGCACCTGATGCACAGGTTACGACTGCGTGTCCCCAGCTATCGTCACCTGCCGCTGCTGACCGACACCGGCGATCGCAAGCTCAGCAAGCAGAATCATGCCGTCGCCATCGAGGAGTCTCAGGCTTCGCACAATCTGTCACTGTGCCTCGAACTGCTGGGACAGAACCCGCCACCGGCACTGAAACGCGCTTCTGTAACTGAAATCGTCGCCTGGGGAATTACGCACTGGAGCGCTGAACGCATTCCCAAAAGACACTCTTTGGTCGTGGGCTCTTTGTAGCCACTGCGCTCAATGGCTATTCTTGGCCGCACTGCAACATAAGACTCGGGCCAATGAGCGACGTCAGAATCATCAAGAAGTACCCCAATCGCCGCCTCTACGACACTGAAATCAGCCGCTACATCACCCTGGAAGAAGTTCGTCAGCTGGTTTTGCAGGGCGTACGCTTTCGCGTTGAGGACAAGCGCACGCACGACGACATTACGCGCAGCATCCTGCTGCAGGTGATCGCCGAGCAGGAAGAAGGCGGAAACCCGATCTTCACCACAGACTTGCTGACCTTCATCATCCGTCTCTACGGTGATCCGATGCAGAACAGCCTGAGCCGCTATCTGGAACTGTCGATGCGGCTGTTCGTGGAACAGCAAGGCAATTTCACCGACCAGCTGCGCGCCATGCTGGGCCAGGCTCAGCAGCCCTTGGTCATGCTCAAGGAACTCGCCGAGCGCCAAGTCCCGATCTGGCGCAGTGTCCGCAAGGAGTTCCTCAAGAATCTCAGCCGCGGAAAGGCCGACGAATAAGCTTGGCACAGCCCATGCTTGACTAAGGCTATCGATGCGAAGTCGATGAATTTGATGATGCAGTTTGTCAGGGCTTCGCTCAAACTTATTGACATGTAGGTAAGTTAAACCTAGGATTCATTGCAACACGGCCTGAAACGCAAAAACCCGACAATGTCGGGCGACATTGTCGGGCCAGGGTCTCCTCCAGAAAGGCTACGCGCCTTTCTCGCACCTTGCCCCCGATATTCGGGGGTTCTTTTTATGCGGACTTCGCCGTGCTTATGTTGCCGGCTGAATTGGTTTAGATAATGTCCGCGATAAGCTAATGCGATTCTGCCTAGGAGAAAGTCTCTAAGCAAGCGTTTTTACCCATCCGATGAGTAAAAACCCCTGGCCGGACAAAGCCCGGCGTTAGTCGAAGACATGCTTGCAATTGACAGTTCAGTCAGGCGGGAATATATTGCACTGCAACAAAGGCGATTATTTGGTAATCGCTGATGATCTCCTCCAGAAAGGCCGAGTGCCTTTCTCGCACTTTGCCCCGCCCTGCGGGGTTTCTTTTTTTGCGCTGCGAATCTGCCGCATGGCGCCGTAACCAGCGCGGTCAATCGACCCGCCCCAACGACCCATAAAATAAAAAAGCCCCGGCTTTGCCGGGGCTTTTTGCGCATCGAGCCGATTACTCAGCCAGATCGACCGCCTTCATCGACAGGCGGACCCGGCCCTGCTTGTCCACTTCGAGAACCTTGACGCGCACGGTCTGACCTTCCTTGACCACGTCTTCGACCTTCTCGACGCGCTTGTCGGCAAGCTGGCTGATGTGCACGAGGCCATCCTTGCCAGGCAGGATCGTGACGAAAGCGCCGAAGTCCATGAGCTTGGCGACCTTGCCCTCATAGATCGCACCCACTTCCACGTCCCGCGTGAGCGACATGATGCGGGCGATGGCGGCGTCGGCAGCAGCCTTGTCGATCGCGGCGACCTTGATCGTGCCATCGTCTTCGATGTCGATCGAGGTGCCGGTCTCTTCGGTGATGCTGCGGATGGTGACGCCACCCTTGCCGATGACTTCGCGGATTTTGTCCGGATGGATCTTGATCGTGGTGATGCGCGGCGCCCAGCTGGACATTTCCTTGCGCGGAGCCGGCAGCACCTGGTCCATCTGGTCGAGGATGTGCAGACGCGCTTCGAGGGCCTGGGCCAGCGCCTGCTTCATGATCTCGCCGTTGACGCCGGTGATCTTGATGTCCATCTGCAGCGCGGTAATGCCGTTGCGCGAACCGGCCACCTTGAAGTCCATGTCGCCGAGGTGATCTTCGTCACCGAGGATGTCGGTGAGCACCGCGTAGCGGTTGCCTTCGAGGATCAGGCCCATGGCGACACCGGCAACCGGGGTCTTGACCGGAACGCCCGCGTCCATCAGCGCGAGGCAGGAGCCGCAGACCGAAGCCATCGAGGATGAGCCGTTCGATTCGGTGACTTCCGAAACCACGCGCACGACGTAGGGGAAATCTTTCTCGAGGTCAGGCATCACGCCGGCGACGCCGCGCTTGGCCAGACGCCCGTGGCCGATCTCGCGGCGCTTCGGCGCGTTCAGACGGCCCGTCTCGCCCACCGAATACGGGGGGAAGTTGTAGTGCAGCATGAAGGTGTCGCGATACTCGCCGCCGACGGCGTCGATGAGCTGCGCGTCCTTGCCGGTGCCCAGCGTGGCAACGGCCAGCACCTGGGTTTCGCCGCGCGTGAACAGCGCCGAACCGTGGGTGCGCGGCAGCACGCCGACGTCGATGCTGATCGGGCGAACGGTGCGCGTGTCGCGGCCGTCGATACGCGGCTGGCCGGCGATGATGCGGTTACGCACGACGCGCGATTCGAGGTTGAAGAAGGCATCCTTGACGTCACCCTCTTCGAAACGAGAGGCTTCGCCGGAGGCCAGGGCTGCAACGGCGTCCTTGCGGATCGCGTCGAGCGCGCCGTAGCGAGCACCCTTGTCGGTGATGGTGTAGGCATCGACCACGCGAGCCTCGAACGCGCCAATGGCGGTCGTGAGGTCGGCCGCTTCAGCGGCCGGCTGCCAATCCCAGCGCGGACGACCGGCTTCAGCAACCAGCTCGTTGATGGCCTGGATCGCGGCCTGCATCTGCGTGTGGCCGTAGAGCACGGCGCCGAGCATGACGTCTTCGGACAGTTCGCTGGCTTCCGATTCCACCATCATCACCGCATCGGCGGTGCCGGCGACGACGAGTTCGAGCTGAGAGCTTGTCAGCTGCGTCTTCGACGGATTGAGGAGATACTGGCCGTTGGCGTAACCGACCTTGGCGGCGCCGATCGGGCCCTGGAACGGAACACCCGACAGCGCGAGTGCGGCGGAGGCACCGAGCATGGCCGGGATGTCACCGTCGACTTCCGGGTTCAGCGAGACGACCGTCGCGACGAGCTGAATCTCGTTGTAGAAACCTTCCGGGAACAGCGGACGGACCGGGCGATCGATCAGACGCGAGGTCAGCGTTTCCTTTTCGGTCGGACGGCCTTCGCGCTTGAAGAAACCACCGGGGATCTTACCGGCAGCATAGGTCTTTTCAACATAGTCCACGGTCAGCGGGAAAAAGTCCTGACCGGGTTT
>JALRLM010000051.1 GCA_023254435.1 Hydrocarboniphaga sp. | reverse complement strand
GACGAGTCGACGAAGCGCGAGGTGCCGCCGACCGCCGCTTCCTCACCCAGCACGGGCCAGGGTTCCAGCGCGTGGCGCAGTTCGATCTCCATGCCCTCGTGCAGCAGCGTGCCGTGCAGCGGGAAGCGGAACTCGAAGTGCGGCTTGAACCACTCGTCGTCGAAGGCGAAGCCAGCGCCGCGCAGGTCGGCCAGCACTTCGCGCAGGTCTTCCCAGCAGTAGTGCGGCAGCATGAACTGGTCGTGCAGTCGCGTGCCCCAGCGCACCAGCGGGCGCGTGTAGGGCTTGTCCCAGAACCAGCTGATGAGCGCGCGCAGCATCAGCTGCTGCACCAGGCTCATGCGCGGATGCGGCGGCATCTCGAAGGCGCGGAATTCGACCAGGCCCAGGCGGCCCGTGGGGCCGTCGGGCGAATAGAGTTTGTCGATCGAGATTTCGGTGCGATGCGTGTTGCCGGTGACGTCCACCAGCAGGTTGCGCAGGATGCGATCGACCAGCCACAGCGGCACTTGCGCGCCCGGACCGGGCAGTTCGTCGAGCGCGATCTCGACGTCGTAGAGCACGCTGTCCTGTGCTTCGTCGATGCGCGGATGCTGGCTGGTGCTGCCGATGAACAGGCCCGAGAACAGGTAGCTCAGCGCCGGATGGTTCTGCCAGTAGCGCACCAGCGAGCCGAGCAGGTCGGGGCGGCGCAGGAACGGCGAATCGGCCGGCGTCGCACCGCCGACGACGAAGTGGTTGCCGCCGCCGCTACCGACGGCGCGGCCGTCGATCAGGTACTTCTCGGTATCCAGGCGCGACAGGCGCGCTTCCTCGTAGATCGCCAGCGTGGTTTCGCGCAGCTCGGCCCAGCTGTGCGCCGGATGGATGTTGACCTCGATGACGCCGGGGTCGGGCGTGACCTTGAGCACGTTGAGGCGCGAGTCGCCGGGCGGCGAATAGCCCTCGATGCGCACCGGCACGTCGAGTTCGGCGGCGGTGTCCTCGATGGCGTTGACCAGATCGAGATAGTCCTCGATGCCGCTGGTGGGCGGCATGAACACGCAGAGGTAGCCGTCCTTGGGCTCCACCGCCATCGCGGTGCGCACGTTGCCGCCCTGCAGGTAGCTGCCGCGCAGCTTGGGCTGCGGCTGGTCGCGCTCGGCGGTGAGCTTCTGCTGGCGCTCGCGGCGACGCTGCTCCTGCTCGGTGATCGGTGCCTGCAGGTAGGGCTGGCGGCGTCCGTCGGCCTCGCCCAGCGGATCGGTGCGGCGCATCGGATCGTAGGGGATCACGTGCGGGTAGACGCTGGCCGGCAGCCAGGGCAGGGCATCGAGCGGCAGGCGGAAGCCCACCGGCGAGTCGCCCGGAATCAGGTACATGCGCCCGTTGCGGAAGGTCCAGCGCTCGCTCATCCAGGCGCGGGCCTGCCAGCGCTGAATCGGCAGCGCATAGCCCTTGGGCCGGTCGAGGCCGCGCGAGAAGGTGCGGGCGAGCCGCGCGCGCTCCTCCGGGTCCTTGATCTTGCTGTCGGCGGCGGTGACGTTGTCGGGCAGGCGGCCTTCGCGATGCAGGTAGTAGAAGGCGTCCTCGTAGGCCGGGATGGCGTTGTCGGGGTCCACTTCCAGGCGCTGGGCGATGCCGCGCAGCAGGGCGCCGGCCAGCTCGGGCGTCGGCGTGGCCGTGCCTTCGGCCAGGTCGGTGCGCAGGATCGGCTTGCCGTCGCCGCGCCAGTACAGCGCATAGGCCCAGCGCGGCAGCTGCTCGCCCGGATACCACTTGCCCTGGCCGTAGGTCAGCAGGCCGTTGGGGGCGAAGCGGTCGCGCAGGCGGCGGATCAGGCTGTTGGCCAGGCCCTGCTTCATCGGGCCGACCGCGGCGGTGTTCCACTCCGCGCCCTGGCGGTCGTCGATGGAGATGAAGGTGGGTTCGCCGCCCATGGTCAGGCGCACGTCGCCGCCGACGATCTTCTCGTCCACGGCCGTGCCCAGCGCGTCGATGGCGCTCCACTGCTCCTCGGTGTACGGCTTGGTGACGCGCGCCGACTCGTAGAGGCGCGTCACCTTCATCTCGTGGCCGAAATCGGTCTCGAGCTCGTCGTCCTCGCCATCGGTGGCGTAGGACATCGAGCCGGTGATCGGGGCGGCGCTCGACGGTTCGGGTGTGGCGCAGAGCGGAATGTGGCCTTCGCCGGTCAGCAGGCCGGAGGTCGGGTCGAGGCCGATCCAACCGGCGCCCGGCAGATAGACCTCGCACCAGGCGTGCAGGTCGGTGAAGTCGTGGTCGGTGCCCGACGGGCCGTCGAGCGACTTCGTGTCGGGCTTGAGCTGGATCAGGTAGCCCGAGACGAAGCG
>JALRLM010000003.1 GCA_023254435.1 Hydrocarboniphaga sp. | reverse complement strand
CGCATAGCGGCGCAGCGGCTCGGCGGCCGGCGGCAGGTCGAGCCGCTGCTCGGCCAGCTTCCAGAACAGGGCGGTCCAGGCACAGTCGACGATCGAATGCTCCAGCCCCAGGAACCAGCCGCGAGTCGCGAACAGCGAAGCGCTCGCCACCAGCTGCTCGACGAGCCGCTTGCGCGCCTCGCGGCCGGCGACGCTACCGGGATTCTCGGCCGCCGCCACGAGGGGAAACAGATCGTTCTCGAGCCGGTCCAGCACCATGCGCAGGCGCGCACGATGAGCCGGATCGGGCGGCATCATCGGCGGATGCGGATAGCGCTCGTCGAGGTATTCCACGATCACGCGGGCGGGATAGATCACAGTGTCGCGATCGGCCAGCGTCGGCAGCGTCTGCGTGGGGTTGAGCAGGGCCAGGTCTTCGCTGGGCCGCCCCGGGCGCTGCACCTGCAGGCGCATGCCCTCCACTTCCTTTTCGGCCAGCACCAGCTGTACCCACAGGCAGCCGACGGCACCGGCGCTGCAGAACAGCGTCACGCCGGCGTTGGCCGCCGGCTGGCTAGGCGGCACGTACTTGGTTTTGGCACGCAGCGACATGTTTCGACTCTAGGGGATTCGTGGCCAAAAAGTCGACAGCACAAACGACAACGCCGCCCTGGGGATTCCCCCAGGGCGGCGTCGAAACCGGCATGCGGCATCAATGGATGTCGCGCCAGAACTCCTTCTTGAGCAGATAGCACAGCACCAGCAGCACGATCAGGTAGACCATCGCCTTGTAGCCCACGGCGGTGCGATGCATCTTGCCGGGCTCGGCTGCATAGGCCATGAAGTTGACCAGGTCGCCGACGAAGCGCTCGTACTCGTCGGGCGTCATGCTGCCCTGCTGCACAAGCTTGAGCGGCGCACCGTGGTGACCCTCGGCGGCGTGCTCGCCCTCGTGCTCGACCTTCACCTGCCAGCCCTGCAGCGACCACAGCACGTGCGGCATCGAGGCGTTGGGCAGCACCAGGTTGTTGACGCCCAGCGGACGCTTGGGATCGACATAGAACGTGCGCAGGTAGCTATACACCCACGACACGCCACGGGCACGCGTCTCCAGCGTCAGATCGGGGGGCGTCTGGCCGAACCAGGTCTTGGCCTTGTCGACCGGCATGGCCGAATGAATCTGATCGCCCACCTTGTCCGAGGTGAACATCAGGCTGCTCTTGAGCAAGTCTTCGGGGATCTGAAGATCCTTGCCGATGCGGTTGTAGCGCAGGTACTTCATCGAGTGGCAACCCGAGCAGTACGCCATGAAATCGCGCGCGCCGCGTTGCAGCGAGGCGACGTTGGACACGTCGGCGTTGTACTCGTAAGGCAGCGCATGCCCGCCGGCGGCGGAAGCAGCGCCCGACAGCATCACTCCCGCGAACGCGGTCAGAACTTTGGCTAGGCGCTTCATCCCGTGACCCTCTCCGGCACCGGCTTGGATTTTTCGAAGTTATGAATGAACAGCAGCAAGAAGAAGAACAGGAAGTAGTACACCGAGCCGATGCGCGACAGCATCGTGTACAGCACGCTCGCCGGCTGCATGCCGAGATAGTTCAGCATCAGGAAGTCGATGGCGAACAGCAGCGTCACGATCTTGGTCAGGTTGCCCTTGTAGCGGATCGACTTGACCGGATTACGGTCCAGCCAGGGCAGGAAGAAGATGATCAGCACGGCGCCGAACATCACGATGACGCCCGGCAGCGCGGAGCCGAACATCGACGGTGTCGCACGCAACATCGCGTAGAAGGCACCGAAGTACCAGGCCGGCGTGATGTGCTCGGGCGTGACCAGCGGATTGGCTTCCTGGAAGTTGGGCTTCTCGAGGAAATAGCCACCACCGTCGGGAGCGAAGCAGATCACGCCCACGAAGATGATCAGGAACATCGCCACGCCGACCAGATCCTTGACCGTGTAGTAGGGATGGAAGCCGATGCCGTCGAGCGGGATGTGGGTTTCCGGATCCTTGTGCTTCTTGATCTCGACGCCGTCGGGATTGTTCGAGCCCACTTCGTGCAGCGCGATCAGATGCGCGACCACCAGGCCCACGAGCACGAAGGGCAGCGCCACCACGTGCAGCGAGAAGAAGCGGTTGAGCGTGGCGTCGGCCGGAATGTAGTCACCCTGGATCCAGACCACGAGGTCGGGCCCGATGACGGGAATGGTGCCGAACAGCGAGATGATTACCTGTGCACCCCAGTAGCTCATCTGGCCCCAGGGCAGCACGTAGCCGACGAAGGCTTCGGCCATCAGCACGAGGAAGATCAGGCAGCCGAACAGCCAGATCAGCTCGCGTGGTTTCTTGAACGAGCCATAGATCAGGCCGCGATACATGTGCAGGTAGACGACGATGAAGAACGCCGAGGCGCCCGTCGAATGCATGTAGCGGATCACGTTGCCCCAGGGCACGTCGCGCATGATGTATTCGACGCTACCGAAGGCCTCGGCCGCGCTGGGCTTGAAGTGCATCGCCAGCACGATGCCCGAGATCAGCTGGTTGACGAGCACCAGCAGCGCGAGCGAGCCGAAGTAATACCAGGCATTGAAGTTCTTGGGCGCGTAGTACTCGGTCAGGTGGTCCCGCCACAGCTTGGTCAGCGGAAACCGGTCGTCGATCCAGCCGAGTAAACCGGTGGTCTTGTACGGATTGGGCACGATGGCCATGAATCTCCCCTCTTTGTTCGCAGGGCCTTATAGGCTTGGGCGGAGCGACTTCAGGCGGCGGCCTGGTCTTCGCCGATCACGACTTCGCGGTCGCCTTCGAAGCGATAAGGCGGCACCACGAGATTGGTCGGTGCCGGCACGCCGCGATAGACGCGACCGGCCAGATCGAACTTGGAACCATGGCATGGGCAATAGAAGCCGCCCTGCCAGTTCGGTGCGATTTCCGGCGCCGGATGATCCGGGCGGAAAGTCGGCGAGCAACCCAGATGGGTGCAGGAGCCGACCATGACCATGATCTCGGGCTTCACCGAGCGCGTTTCGTTCTGCGCGTACTTGGGCTGGTGGTCGACCTCGGATTCCGGGTCGGCAAGATCGCCCTTGACCGCCGTCAGGCTGGCGATCATTTCCTGCGAACGCTTGATGATCCAGACCGGTTTGCCGCGCCAAGCCAGCGTGACCATCTGGCCTTCTTCGAGGCCGCCGATGTCCGCGGTGACGGGCGCACCGAGCGCCTTGGCCTTCTCGCTGGGCCGCAGCGAAGCCAGAAACGGCCACACCACGGCGCCCACGCCGACGGCACCCACGCCCGTCGTCGCCAGGGTCAGGAAACGGCGACGACCCGTATCCACGCCCTCAACTCCTCTCGCAACCTGTTCCATAGTAATAATTGACCGAAGCTAGGAAATCGATCCATGCCTAGTCTGCGATGCCTGGTACGGCTGGCTTCACAGCTGGCCCCAAAGCCCTCGCAGTATAGGGCCGCGAACGGCTCGCTGTAACCCTTCGTATCGAGACAACTGTGTCGAATCGGTAAACATCTGTCGCAACCGCGTCACAGCTGCGACAGCGAAGCCCTAGCCGTGCAGCAGGGCTTCCAGCTCGTCGCCACCGTCGGCGCGATCGATCATGCGGTCGAGCAACCCCGACACCCGCTGCCGCAGCTCGCCCAGGGACGACTCGCGCACCACGCTCTTGACCTCGAGCACGCTGCTCGGATGCATCGAGAACTCGGTCAGTCCCAGCCCCAGCAGCAGGCGCGTGTAGCGTGGGTCGCCGGCCATTTCGCCGCACATGGCGACGTCGATGCCGGCCGCCGCTCCGGCCTCGATGGTGCCGCGAATCAGCTGCAGCACGGCCGGATGCAACGGGTCGTAGAGGTAATTGACCTCGTCGTCGACGCGGTCGATGGCCAGCGTGTACTGGATCAGGTCGTTGGTGCCGATCGACAGGTAGTCGAAATGCTTGAGGAACATGGGCACCGTCAGCGCCGCGGCCGGAACCTCGATCATCGCGCCGAGACGCACCGGGCCGTAGGCGACGCCGCGCAG
>JALRLM010000019.1 GCA_023254435.1 Hydrocarboniphaga sp. | reverse complement strand
GCGCTGCGCTTCGATCTGGATCGCAGCGAGCTGGAGCGTCAGGCGCTGGATGCGCGACTGCATCTGCTGCAGGCGCAGGTGGCGCCGCATTTCCTGTTCAACACCCTGGCCAACGTGCAGGCCCTGGTCGACGCGGGTTCGCCGCGTGCTGCCGATGTGTTGCGCAGCCTGGTGGCCTACCTGCGTGCGGCGGTGCCGCGACTGCACGAGCCGGCGACGACGCTGGAGCAGGAGTTGCAGCGAGTGCAGGCTTATCTGGAACTCATGCACCTGCGCATTCCGGATCGCCTGCAGTTTTCGGTGCAGGCCGAGCCAGCCGCGCTGGGCCTGCAGTGCCCGCCGATGACGCTGCTGACGCTGGTGGAGAACGCGGTGCGCCATGGCATCGACCCCAGCGAGGAAGGCGGGCGCATCGACATCGTCGTGAGTCGGCACGAGGGTCGTTGCCGCATTCGCGTGAGCGACACCGGCGTCGGCCTGCGCGAGGCGGGCGATGGCCTGGGCACCGGGTTGTGGAATCTGCGCGAACGCCTGCGTCTGAGCTTCGGTGCCGCCGCGCAACTGCGGATCAGTGCGCAGTCCCCGCGCGGTGTCTGCGCCGAGTTGGAGATTCCCGCACGCGAGGCATTGGCATGAGTGCTCGGCCGACGGCCCTGATCGCCGACGACGAGCCGCTGCTGCGCGAGGCGCTGGCTGGCCAGTTGGCGAAGGCCTGGCCGGAGCTGCAGGTGGTGGCGCAGGCGCGCAATGGTCGCGAGGCGGTCGAGCAGTTCGAGGCGCTGCGGCCGGATGTCTGCTTTCTCGATGTGCACATGCCGGGCTTGTCGGGCGTGGAAGCCGCGCGCCAGATCGGCAGCCGCGCGCATCTGGTGTTCGTTACCGCCTACGATCATTACGCCGTGCAGGCGTTCAATGAAGGCGTGCTCGACTATCTGGTCAAGCCGGTCGAAGCGGCGCGCCTCGCTGCGACGGTCGCGCGCCTGCAGCAGCGCCTGCGTTCTGCGCAACCGGCACTGGATACCGATGCCTTGCTGCAGCAGCTGGCGACGCAGCTGCAGAAGGGCGGTGCCGCAGCGCCCGCGCTGCGCTGGATACGCGCGCAGGTAGGGCAGACGCTGAGGCTGATTCCGGTCGACGAGATCGACTATTTGCGTTCCGACAGCAAGTACACGATGGTGGCCTGGCAGGGCGACGCCGGCAGGCCCGGCGAAGCGCTGGTGCGCACGCCGCTCAAGGATCTGCTCGCGCAACTCGATGCCGAGCAGTTCGTGCAGGTGCATCGCTCGGTGGTGGTCAACCTGCGCGCCATCAGCCACCTCACGCGTGGCGACAACGAGACCGCCAGCGTGCATCTGAAGCAGCGCAGCGAGGTGCTGCCGGTGAGTCGGCAATACCTGTATCGCTTCCGGCAGATGTGAAGGGCTGTTGCCGCTAGCGCTCGCTCAGAGGTTGTATTAACAGCCCGCTGAAAAGCCCCGAGAACGTTGTGCTCTTTGCATCTGCACATGCAAATTTCCGGAGTTCGCTGTGATTGCCGTGTTCGGATTACGCGAAATCGCTGCTTTCCTGCCCCAATTGGGGTCTCTTACCGTATCGCAGGGAGCGGTCGATCATCGCTATTCGCTGATCGCCGCGTACTCGCCGCCTCCGGAGTTTGTGACGACGGATCGGACCACCGAGATGTATCTGCAGGTCGAACCGGATGGTCTCCTTTACGTGGTGAAGCCGACTCAACAGTGGCCCGCGACGCACTCGATTCCTCAGCCCAGCGGCTTTCCGATCAAACCGGTGGGATGAACATCATTTTCTCTACGCCGCCTTCCTGATGTTCTGCTGGCGCGCGAGCGCGACCCTTGCCTTGTCTGCCTCTGCTGCGCGCTGGACACTAGCGGTGTAGTTGGCGGCGATCTTCTCGACGGTAGAGTGCGCGCAGGCTCTCTCGGCTCACGCAGGGTACGTCGTGGTCTAGCAGATTCCGATAGTTAACCCTGTGGATTCTGGGGATTACGGTGACACCTCACTCATTACACCAATTGAAGCTGGGAGCTGGCCCCGCCAATCTGGGCAGCGAGATTAATAGCGGCAGTATTTCGCTCAATCCACCAGCGCGCGAAACGTCACCACGAGCACGTCGCGATAAGCGGGCTGCTCTGCATCGATCGGTTCCACCGGCGTGACGCCGTGATAGACGCGGTGATCGTCGATGAAGGTGGCGTCGAAGGGCTGCGTCAGCGTGAAGCTGCCCAGGTCCTCGCCGTCGGGCGAATGGATGGTGGTGGTGCCGCTGGCGATGTTGATGCGGCGCATCAGCAGCACCAGCACGTAGTCCACGCCGTCGCGATGCATGCCTTCGGGTGTGGGGCGACCGTTTTCGCCGGCGGCGGCTTCGATGCGGAACTGATGCAGTTCGATGTGCCAGCGCGGCGTGTTGGGCGCCAGGCCGCCGAACAGCGCGTGGCAGAAGCGCAGTACGGTCTGCAGGCTTTCGCCGCTGGCGACGCTCTCGCTCACGGGCTCGAACCAGCGTGCGATGCCACCGTTGAGCGTGTTGTATTCGCGGCCCTGGTAATGCGGCTGGTGTGCCTGCCGCTTTATGCCCGTGGCGTCGGCCGCGAACACGGCGTAACGGCGCCGGCGATAGCGCCCGCCGTCGGCCATGAAGGTGTCCACCGGCATGTCGTCCCAGCTCGCGGTGAAGCGCGCCCAATCGCTCAGCGGCGCCAGGCTGCGCAGCAGCGCCTGCGTCGCTCCGCTGTCGACGAACACATGGCCGCGCTCGGCCAGGCGATGGCTCAGCTCATCGAGCGCCATCGGCTCGGCGGCGGTGGGGGCGGGGCGCATGGCAGATCGCGATGAACGGGCGGCGGGGTCGAATGGGGCGCAGGATCATCCGCCTGCGGCCGGCGCCTTGCAACTGCGATTGATTCTCAGAAGGACATGAACAGGCCGCCGTTGACGGGCAGGTTGGCGCCGGTGATGTAGCCGGCGTCCTCGGCGGCCAGAAAACGTACGGCGCGGGCGATGTCGTCGGGCGTGGCCATGCGGCCCAGCGGAATGCGGTCGACGATGGCGGCGAGCGCCTCGGGCTTGATCGCCTGCGTCATCGGCGTGGCGACGTAGCCCGGCGACACGGTGTTGACGGTGACGCCGTGGCGCGCGCCCTCCTGTGCCAGGGCCATCGTGAAGCCGTGCATGCCGGCCTTGGCGGCCGAGTAGTTGGTCTGGCCGGCCTGGCCCTTGAGGCCGTTGACCGACGAGATGTTGATGATGCGGCCCCAGCCGCGCTCGGCCATCTTCGTCGAAACCTGCTTGGTCATGTTGAACAGCGAGGTCAGGTTGGTGCC
>JALRLM010000009.1 GCA_023254435.1 Hydrocarboniphaga sp. | reverse complement strand
AGTGGCTGACTTCTACAAGATCAAAGTCGCCGACATGTACTCCAAGAAGCGCCCTGCGAGCATCGCTCGGCCCCGACAAATCGCCATGTATTTGGCCAAAGAGCTCACCCAAAAGAGCCTGCCTGAAATAGGCGAGCTGTTCGGCGACATCGTCAAGGTCACGCCGACCAGCAAGGTTGTCGGCGACATGGCGCTGTACATGGTCGCCAACGATCTGACGCCCGAAGAAGTGGCCGATCCGGCGCGCGACATCGCCTTCCCCGAGTCGGTGATCTCGCTCATGAAAGGCGAACTCGGCTATCCGGCCGACGGCTTCCCGGCCGAGATCCAGAAGAAGATCCTGCGCGGTGAACCGGCGCTGGTCGGTCGTCCGGGTCTCAACATTCCCGACGTCGATCTCGAAGCCACGCGGCACGAGGTCGAGAAGGCCATCGGCCACAAGGCCAGCGACACCGAACTGGCTTCGTATCTGATGTATCCGAAGGTCTTCAAGGACTACGCCGCGCATCTGAAGACCTATGGCGACGTCAGCCAGCTGCCGACGCCCGTGTTCTTCTACGGCATGAAGGAGCAGCAGGAAGTCTCGGTGGACCTGGAGCCCGGCAAGACGCTGCTGATCCGCCTGCAGGGCAGCACCGAGAATCTGGACGAGGGCGAGGACAAGCTGTTCTTCGAACTCAACGGCCAGCCGCGCATGACGCGCCTGCCCAAGCTCGATTCCAAGGCCAAGGCCGCGCTGCCCAAGGCCGAGGACGGCAACCCCAAGCACATCGGTGCGCCGATGCCGGGCATGGTCGTGACCATTGCGGTCAAGGCCGGCCAGAAGGTGGCCAAGGGCGATCCGCTGGTGTCGATCGAGGCGATGAAGATGGAGACGCAGATTCGCGCCGACTTCGACGCCACGATCAAGCGCGTGGTCGCCGGCACCGGCCAGAGCGTGTCGGCCAAAGACCTGCTGATCGAGCTGGGCTGATGCAGCGGGCTGGATGCCGCGCGCTTTAGCCGCGCGCGGCATCCAGTTCGCGTTGCGCCAGGTGCAGGCGCAGATCGAATTCGACCTGGTGATAGTCGGGCTGCATGTGCCGGCAGAGCTGGTAGAAGGCCTTGTTGTGATCGCTCTCCTTCAGGTGCGCGAGCTCGTGCACGACGATCATTTCGAGAAACTCCGGCGCCGCGTCCTTGAACAGCGAGGCGACGCGGATCTCCTTCTTGGCCTTGAGCCTGCCGCCTTGCACGCGCGACACCGCCGTGTGCAGGCCCAGCGCATTGCGCATCACGTCCATGTGATTCTCGAAGCAGACCTTGTGCAAGGCCGGCGCGCTGCGCAGGTAGCGGCTCTTGATCTCGCTCACATAGTCGTACAGCGCCTTGTCGTGTCGCACCTCGTGACGCTCGGGATAGCGCTGCGCCAGGTAATCGCCGAGCTTGCCGCTGTCGATGAGCCGGCGAACCTGCTCCTGTGTGGATTCGGGATAGGCGCTGAAGTAGCGAAGCACGGACATGCGTAAGCCTGATGCGGTCAGTGACGCTGGCGATGGGCGAGGGTGGACGCCACTATAGTCCAGACCGCGTCTGCCGCCGGCAGCCTCACCGTTTATGGAGTTCCGCATGCATCGCCGTCCCGTCCGCTTCGTTTCGATCGCCGCCGGTTTCGTTTTCGCCACTCTGTCGTCGGCCAGCCCGACGGCGTCGGCGGCGACGACGGTTCTGAGCGTCGGTGTCGAAGACAAGTCCAGGTGCCGCTTCGTCGATTTCGTCGACATCAAGGGCGCGGCCAGCGAGGAAGCCGCCCTGCAGGCCGCGCAGGCGCGCGTGCGCTTTCTGAAGGGCGACGGTCTCTACGTGCGCAGCCAGGCGCGCAGCGAGAAAGGCGTGACGCTGTCGGGCGAAGCGCTCAAGTGCAATCCCTGAGCCGCTCCGATCGCTAGAAACGCTCTGATCGACCGGCTGCGCTTCGCAGATCGCAACGCTTGATCAGAGCCTCCCCTAGAGCGCGGCGACGATCGCCTCGGCCTGGCGCTTGATCTTGTCCATGTCGCCGAGCTGGGCGGCGTGGATGGCCAGCGGGGTCTTCTCGTAGCGCGGAATCACGTGGAAATGCACGTGATGCACGGTCTGGCCGGCGATGGCGCCGTTGAACTGAATCAGCTGGATACCGCCGCAGTTCATCGCCTTCTGCACCGCGTGCGCGATGCGGTGCGTGGTGCGGATGCAGGCCACCATGCTGGCCTCCGACAGCTGCAGGATGGTCTCGGCCGGCTCCTTGGGGATGATCAGGCAGTGCCCGTCGGCCTGCGGCATGATGTCCATGAACGACAGCGTCTGCTCGTCTTCGAAGAGCTTGAAGCAGGGCAGCTCGCCGCGCAGGATCTTGGCGAACGGATTCGATGCATCGTAGGACACGGTGTCTCCGAGGTCGTGGGCGCAGGCGCCATTGTCAACCAGACGCTCACGCTCGCGTTACCAGGCCATCGACGATCGAGACACGATGGGAGTGAACATGAGGGCGAAAATCCTGATGGCGGCGCTGTTGCTGGTCTCGGCCGCCGCGCCGGCCCGGGCGGACGAGCGTCTGCAGACGCTCGAGCACGACGGGCAGAAGCGCCACTACCTGCTGCGCGCGCCCGCGCCGCTGCCCGCCGATCGCCGGCTGCCGCTGGTGCTGGTGCTGCACGGCGGGGGCGGCAGCGCCGCCAATGCCGAGCAGATGACGGGGTTCACGGCCAAGGCGCGCGAGCAGGGCTTCATCGTGGTTTATCCCGAGGGCAGCAGCAGCCTGGGGCTCATGCATACCTGGAACGCCGTGCACTGCTGCGGCCATGCGATGGAGAAGAACGTCGACGACGTCGGCTTCATCCGTGCGTTGCTCGATCATCTGCAGGCGCACTATCCGGTCGATGCGCAACGCATCTACGTCACCGGCCTCTCCAACGGCGGCATGATGACGCACCGGCTCGGCATCGAGCTGGGCGATCGCATCGCCGCCATCGCGCCGGTGATCGCCACCGTGTTCGGCGACGAGGTGAGGCCCGTGGCGCCGGTGTCGGCGCTGATGATCAACGGCGCCATCGACGACAACGTGCCGCCGGGTGGCGGCGATCCGGCTGGCCCGGGCCGTCGCCACTGGGCCGAGGGTGCCCAGGTCAAGCCCACCACCGATCAGGCCCAGTTCTGGGCGCGCGCCGATGGCTGCTCGGCGACGCCGATGCAGTCCGACGACGGCATCGCCGTGCACTGGCGCTACGCCTGCCCTTCGCAGGCGGTGGAGCAGTATCTGGTCAAGGACAACGGCCACGCCTGGCCCGGTGGCGAGCCCGGCCGTCGCCGCGCCGACCCGCCCAACCCTCGATTCGACGCCACCACCGTGATCTGGAATTTCTTCGCCGCGCATCCCAAATCGCCTCACTGAGGGCTTTTCCGGCTTGGATGAAGTGGCTCGCGGACATAAGGTCGCGGCTGACTTCATTGGAAACCAGGATTCGCGATGCATGTGTTTTCCCTGCGACGGGTATTGGCCGTCACCCTGCTGCTGAGTTCCGGCAGCGCCGGCGCCCAGGCGCCCCAGCCCGAGCTCGACGTCGCCACGCTGCAGCGCATCCGCGATGCCGCCATGAGCAGCGACTACGCCTGGCAGAAGCTGGCCGACCTGTCGGACAAGGTCGGTCCGCGCCTGTCGGGTTCGCCCGGCGCGGCGGCCGCGGTGACGCAGGTGGCCGATGCGATGAAGGCTTCCGGGCTCGTGGTGACGCTGCAGCCGGTCAAGGTGCCGCACTGGGTGCGCGGTGACGAAGCGGCCGAACTCGTCGACTACGCCGGTCGTCCGCAGGGCGTCACGCAGAAGCTGCACCTGACCACGCTAGGCGGCTCGGCGGCGACGCCGGCCAAGGGCCTGACCGCGCCCGTCGTCGTCGTGCACAGCACCGAGGAGCTCAGCGCGCTCGGCGCATCGGCCAAGGGCAAGATCGTGCTCGTCAGCGTGGCCTTCGACCAGAACCTGGCCGACAACGGCCAGGCCGGGCCGGCCTACGGCCAGGCCGGCGAGCCGCGCTTCCGTGGCCCCTCCGTGGGCGCCCGGCTCGGCGCCGCGGCCGTCCTGGTGCGCTCGGTGGGTGGCGCCAACTATCGCCTGCCGCACACGGGTGCGACCCGGTGGGAAGACGGCGTGAAGCCGATTCCGGCCGCCGCGCTGGCCGCCGAGGACGCCATGCTGATCGAGCGCCTGGCCGCGCAGGGCCCGGTGACGATGACGCTGCTGCTCACGCCCAGAACCCTGCCCGACGCCGACAGCCACAACGTGCTGGCCGACGTCGTCGGCCGCGACAAGCCCGAGGAGATCGTGATCGTCTCGGGCCATCTCGACTCCTGGGATCTCGGGACCGGCGCGATGGACGACGGCATGGGCGTGGCGGCGTCGATGGGCGCCGTGCAGGTGCTCAAGTCGCTGGGTCTGGCGCCGCGCCGCACCGTGCGCATGGTGGCGTGGATGAATGAGGAAAACGGCTCGCGCGGTGGTCGCGCCTACTATGACGCCAACAAGGACAGCCTCGCCCGGCAGATCGCGGCCATCGAAAGCGACTTCGGTCTCGGCGGTCCGCTGGGCATCACGGGCTCGATTCCGGATGCGCAGATGAAGCGCCTCGCGCCGGTGGGGCAGGTGCTGCGCAGCATCGGTGCCGGCGTGCTCAACACGCGCGCGGGCGAGGCCGGCGCCGACATCGCGCCGCTGCAGGGCGGCGGCGTGCCGGGCTTCGCACCGCTGGTCGACGGACGCCATTACTTCGACCTGCACCACACCGCGGCCGACACGCTCGACAAGGTCGATCCGCTGGCGCTGCGCAAGCAGACGGCCGTGCTCGCCGTGCTGGCCTACGCGCTGGCCGAAATGGAACA
>JALRLM010000583.1 GCA_023254435.1 Hydrocarboniphaga sp. | reverse complement strand
AGATCACATGGTGGCTGTGTCGAGGAACTCATCCAAAGAGTCCGTGCAGCTGCCAAGCGCTGAATTTCGGCGGCCGGTCGGTGCCGAGTCAGCTGGTGTTAGAGGCAGCATGTGCGAGTAGAGCATTTAGGACCTTATCGCACATTGGCTCATTACCGACGCCGAGTTGCCGTACTCTCTCCATGCCGTTCGATCTGATGGCGTGTCTTCGCTCCTCGTCGTTGAGAATCTGCAGGCAAAGTTCGGCACATTCTTCTGCTGTACTCCAGAGCAGTGCATCCTGGCCTTCCCTGAACAGCTTCTGATGTTCTGCTGTGCGCTCGGCGCAGAGCAAGCCACCTGCATATGGCACTTCGAATGAACGCTTGGTGTGCTGATCGCGGTTCTGATGCGACAGCATCCCGATCATGATCTTGGATCCTTGAATGGCTGAGACGTAATCTCGGCGCCAAACCGACGGGCCGCGCCAATGAGTCTGGAGTTCTGACCAGAGCGGCGACTTTTGCCAAGCGTCGCCCCAGATCGAAAGAGGGACGCCAAGTTGAGCGAGGCGTCGCAGGAACTGATCGCGATTCTCGCCCGGGATCCAGGTTCCCACGAAAGCAACATCCGATCGGAACTGGCTTGGAATCTGGTCCAGACTATCGAATGGCCTATGTGCAACCTCGTCGTAAGTCATATGAACTGGAATGATGTTTGAGCATCCCAGCTTTATAAATTCGTTGCGGTTCTTTTCAACGCGGACCGAGCAAGCGGTGTAGTAGGGAAGCGCACGTTTCAGACTGCCGAATCTGCCGCCGTCGCGGCTCCCGGTTGGATCGTCAGGTGTACTCAGCACGATCGGGGCTAGTTGGGCGAGTTGCTTCACGCAGCCGGGGCCGAATAGCTCCCCCCCCTCTACCCAGACGGCGTCAACCGATGGGTGAAGTGCCGTGATCTGGCGAACCCAGGCTTCTATCTGGCGTTGCATAAACCGATATCCAGAGCGGTAATGCAAAGCCGACTTGATCCTTGAACGTGAGATTTTCGGGCGAAATTCGGAGTAAGGGTCTTCAACGACAACCTCGTGCCCCAACCTCGTCATGGCTTCAGCCTTCAGCATGGCATTCAGGGTGGGCTGGCTGTTTCCAATGAAGAGGATGCGCATGAAGTTCTCAACGTGAGCGTGTTAGTGGGCCTCTGTTCGTTCGGCACACGGATTATGCAGTTTTGATCTGCTGTCCCGATGCCGCCTTGCATGAAACGTGCAGTCGGTAAAGCTGCAACTGCCGTAAGGGCAATCGGCGGAAAGTGAAGTGGCAGGTATTGCGCAAGATCCAGCCCCAGTATAGTAGTCCGCTGGACATCAGGTGGGCGAAGATACGCAGATCTGCTTTACCCCGTAACCGGAGTTCTCAAGGCTTCTTATCCCGTGGAATGGCCGGTTCGAGTCATCTTGCTGGCCCGTAAGCTGCTAGGCTAGCAGGGAAATTATTTTTAATGCGCAGGAGCATCCGCTCTGCGTCCAACGCATGGAGATGTTTGTGAAGCGTGCCTTGATTACAGGTGTCACGGGTCAGGACGGTGCATATCTGGCCGAACTGCTGCTCAGCAAGGGCTATGAAGTGCACGGCATCAAGCGGCGGGCCTCGCTTTTCAATACTGATCGCATCGATCATCTGTACCAGGATCCGCACGTCGATAACCGTCGTTTCATCCTGCACTACGGCGATCTGACGGATTCGACGAATCTGATTCGTATTGTCCAACAGGTGCAGCCGGACGAAATCTACAACCTCGGCGCCCAGTCCCACGTCGCGGTGTCGTTCGACAGCCCCGAGTACACGGCCAATGGCGATGCGCTCGGTACGCTGCGCCTGCTCGAGGCCATCCGCATTTTGGGGCTCGAGAAGAAGACCCGCTTCTATCAGGCCTCGACGTCAGAGCTCTACGGTCTGGTGCAGGAGATCCCCCAGAAGGAAACCACGCCGTTCTATCCGCGTTCGCCCTATGCGGTTGCCAAGCTTTACGGCTACTGGATCACGGTCAACTATCGTGAGTCCTATGGCATGTATGCCTGCAATGGCATTCTGTTCAATCACGAGTCCCCGCTGCGCGGCGAAACTTTCGTCACGCGCAAGATCACGCGCGCCGTATCGCGTATCGCGCTGGGACTGCAAGACTGCCTGTTCCTGGGCAACCTCGATTCGCTGCGCGACTGGGGACACGCCAAGGATTACGTCGAAATGCAGTGGATGATGCTGCAGCAGGAGCAGGCCGAAGACTTCGTCATCGCCACCGGCGTGCAGTACTCGGTCCGCCAGTTCGTCGATCGCGCCGCCGCTGAACTGGGCATCGGCATCGAATGGAAGGGCAAGGGCGTCGAGGAGGAAGGCTACGTCGTCTCCGTGTCCAACCCCGAACTCAAGGTCAAGCTGGGCCAGCGTATCGTCGCGGTCGATCCGCGTTATTTCCGTCCGGCGGAAGTCGAGACGCTGCTGGGCGATCCCAGCAAGGCCAAACAGAAGCTGGGCTGGGTGCCCAAGATCACCTTCGAGGAACTGGTCAAGGAAATGGTGACCGAGGACCTCAAGAGCGCCAAGCGTGACAGCCTGGTCAAGCTTGCTGGGTTCAAGGCTTTCGATTATCACGAGTGAGTTGCAGGCAAGCATCAGTTAGCCGGACCGTGCCGGCTAACGACGCCAGAGCTCTCGTTATCAGTTCGGTGATATGTAAAAAGCACGTGGAGCTGAGCGACGGGCAGCAGGCATCCCGACATCGGATTCGAAATGTCACCCTCCATTGGCGCTGTAGAAACAGATAGCACACAGGCTTTGGTATCGGCCAAAGAGTGGGCCAAACGCTGGCTCGCCACGCAGGCTTGGCCTCTGTGGTGGGCTAACGGAGCCGACCATGTCGAGGGGGGGTTTCACGAGAAGCTTGATGCACTGGGCCAAGCGGTCGGAAAGCCGACCCGTGTTCGTGTACAAGCTCGCCAGATATACGTTTACGCGCAGGCGGGTCGTTTCGGATGGGACGGTCCCTGGCGGGATGCCATGCGGCACGGCGCCGACTTCATGTTTGCGCGGCATTCGCGGCCGGATGGCCTGTTCCGCAGTGCGGTTAGTGACACTGACTCCGGCGCGATCGATATCTACGATCAGGCTTTCGCCTTATTTGCACTGGCTCAGCTGTATCAGTTGGGTGAGCGGCCGGCGGAGGTTATGAATCGTGCGCTGGCCTTACTGCATGCGCTAGACGGCAGGTTTAAGCATCCGCACGGAGGCTACGAAGAGTCCAACCCTCGCAGTCTGCCGCTGCGCTCAAATCCGCATATGCATATGCTGGAGGCGTTGCTGGCCTGGGTGGAAATCGGCGTCGTCGAGCCGTTTCGGCAAAAGGCCGTGCAGTTGGTCGAATTGGCATGCAAGCACATGATCGATCCCCGCACGGGGGCGGTTGGCGAGTTCTTCGATGGAGACTGGTGTTTCGCCTCGTCGCCGGAAGGCGCCGTGCGGGAGCCTGGACACCAGTTCGAGTGGGCTTATCTGCTCGAACTGAGCCAGCGGCTGTTGCAGGTCGACCTGGCTACCGAACGTGACCGTCTGCTGCAGTTTGGTCGTCAGCATGGCTTGGATGCCAAGCGGAATGTGGCGGTTTTCTCGGTGGATGATCAGGGGCGGCTCGCAGACGCCAACGCCCGGCTCTGGGCGCAGACGGAGTGGTTGCGTGCCTGCTTAGTCGTTGCCGAGCGAGCCTCAGCTAATGAAAAAGCCATACTTTGGGCATCCGCTTTGGATGCCTTCAAGGCCGTACAGAATTTTCTCGAGGGACCGGCTCCGGGACTGTGGTACGAGTGGATGAATCTGGACGGTACTTTCCGTGTGGAGCCGTCGCCGGCAAGCTCGCTCTATCACATCGTTTCTGCGTTCAGCGAATTGCTCAGGATCGAGGTTTGACCTGTCGTGAATAAGCAACTGGTTGGAGTCTTACTTGTTTAATTTTTCCTCCTTCAGCGCCGTTCGTATCCTGTGTATCGGCGATGTCATGCTGGACCGCTTCGTCAAGGGCTCGGTCAATCGCATTTCGCCGGAAAGCCCGGTGCCGGTCCTATTAGTTTCGAACACGCAAAGCATCCCCGGTGGTGCTGCAAACGTCGGACGTAACGTGGCGTCCCTGGGTGGTTTCTGTACGCTGGTCGGTGTGATTGGCGATGATGTGACAGGCCGCGAAATGGAGGCGATGCTGCGTGACTCCAGCGGCAAGATCCAGCCCAGGATGGTCGTTACATCGAGCCATCCCACGATAGAGAAGACGCGCTTCGTCGCGCACGGTCAGCACTTGCTGCGTGCTGATGCTGAAGACACCGTTCCCTATCCCCAGCAGGTGCAAAACGACTTGGTGGCTGCGATAGCGGCGGAGATCGAGGCGCATGACGTGCTGGTGCTGTCGGACTACGCCAAGGGCGTGCTCAGCGACTACGTGGTGAAGGAATCTATCCGTCTGGCTCGGGCCAGCGGCAAGCCTGTGATCGTCGATCCCAAGTCGGCCAATCTGGCGCGCTACAGTGGTGCCACGGTTGTTACGCCCAACGCCAAGGAAACGCAGATGGCGACCGGGGTTGAGCCGACGACAGACGAACAGGCCGAGGTCGCGGGCCGCGTTGCGCTGGAGAAGGCAGGCATTGAATCGGTTCTGATCACGCGCGCGGAGCGCGGCATGTCGCTGGTCAGCCGTACACAGCCGGTGGCGCATATTCCGGCCTGTGCACGTGAAGTATTCGATGTGGTGGGTGCCGGCGACACCGTGGTGGCCACGCTGGCGCTGTGCCTGGGCGCGGACTTTTCGCTGCAGGATGCGGCTCGTCTGGCCAACTCCGCGGCCGGCATCGTCGTGGGCAAGCATGGTACGGCGACGGTAACGCAATCAGAGTTGTTGGACGAACTCAATCAGCAGCAAGGCGGCAGCAACGCGCCGGTCAAGGTACTGGATCTGACTTTGGCCAAGGTGCGTGCAGCGAACTGGCAGCGCGAAGGGCTCAAGGTGGGATTCACCAATGGCTGCTTCGACATCGTGCATGCCGGGCACATAGCCATTCTCAAGTTCTCACGCGCGCATTGCGATCGTCTGATCGTCGGACTCAACAGCGATGCATCAGTGAAGCGGCTCAAGGGCGCGCAGCGGCCGATCAATTCGCAGGACGATCGCGCCTGCGTAATCGCGGCGCTGGAGATGGTCGATGCCGTGGTGATCTTTGACCAAGATACGCCAGCAGAGCTGATCGAAACGCTAAGCCCCGATCTACTGGTGAAGGGCGCGGATTACCAGATTCACCAGATCGTTGGCGCGGATCACGTACTGTCGCGTGGTGGCGAAGTGCTGACTTGCGAGCTGGTGCCAGGTCGCAGCACGACGGCCATCGTCAACAAGTTTTCGAACAAGGATCAGTAAAGGATGATCGTCGTCACGGGCGCCGCAGGCTTTATAGGCTCGAATATCGTTGCGGATCTTGAAGCCAGAGGCATGGGACCGATCGCGGTCTGCGACTGGTTCGGTACTCATGAGAAATGGCGCAATCTCGCCAAGCGGGATATTGCAGCCTTCATAAGGCCCGAGCAGTTAGGAGAGTACCTGGAGGCTCAGCGCTCCGTGATCCGGGCGATTGTCCACATGGGGGCCATCTCGGCTACCACGGAACGCAACGTCGATCTGCTGGTAGAACACAACATCAAACTGTCGGTTGACCTTTGGGACTGGTGCTCGCTCAATCGCGTGCCGTACATCTATGCATCGTCTGCAGCAACCTATGGCGGAATTGAAGAAGGTTTCGTCGACGACGACGCGATCGATGCCATCATGAAGCTGCGTCCGCTCAATGCCTATGGCTGGAGCAAGAAAGCGACAGACCTGATCTTTGCGCAGCGTATCGCGGCCGGCCAGCCGACGCCGCCGCAATGGATCGGGCTCAAATTCTTCAACGTCTACGGCCCGAACGAGTACCACAAGGACGACATGAAGAGTGTTGCCGTGAAACTGTTCGATCAGATTCGCAACGGCGAGCCCGTGAAACTCTTCAAGTCCTACCGAGACGGCATCGCCGACGGAGAGCAACGCCGCGACTTCGTGTACGTCAAAGATTGCACGCGCGCCATCGCTTGGTTTCTCGATAACCCTCAGGTCAGCGGCATATTCAATCTGGGCACCGGCAAGGCGCAGTCCTTTCTCGATATCGTCAAGGCGATCGGCGTAGCCATCGGCCAGAAGATCGATGTGGAGTTCATTCCGATGCCAGAGAGCTTGCGCGGTCGTTATCAATACTTTACTCAAGCGGATATGTCGAAGGCCACAGCAATGGGCCTGGACACGCGGTTCATGTCTCTGGAAGAAGGCGTCAAGGACTACGTGACCGAGCACTTGAGCCACGAAGACCGGTATCGCTAATGCCTGCGGTCGTCATCTATCGCCTGGGGAGTCTGGGCGACACCTGTGTCGCGCTACCGTGCTTTCATAAGATCGAGCAGGCGTTCCCGGGGCATGAGCGCGTGGTGCTCACGAATATTCCAGTGTCGAGCAAGGCAGCTGCGCTTGAGGTGATTTTGGGGCCGGGCAAGCTGATCGACCGCGCCATCAACTACCCGGCTAACCTGCGTTCGCTATCTGCGTTTCGTCGCTTGCGCAGCGAATTGCGTGCTACCGGTAGTCGAACCTTGATCTATCTCTCGGCCAATCGTGGTTGGTGGCGCATGGCCCGCGATTTGGTGTTCTTTCGTCTGTGTGGGTTCACCAAGATTGTCGGCGCGCCAGTGACGCTTGATCTGCTGCGTAATCGCATCGATGCCGACGGTGTTTGGGAGCCAGAGGCTGAGCGACTGGCGCGTACCCTTGTCGAACTTGGCCCCATTGATCTAACCGATCGCCGCATGTGGGACTTGCGCCTGACCGAAGAAGAACGCCATGTCGGTAAGCAGGCCTTGGTTTCGCTCGGTGAGGCTCCTTTCTTCGCCATCAATATGGGGGGGAAGGTGGCTCCGAAGGATTGGGGCGAACAGAACTGGCTGGCTTTGCTGGACGAGTTGTCTGAGAAAATGCCTTCGATTGCCTTAGTGATCGTCGGTGCGGCTGAGGATGCAGAACGTGCCGAACGAATGTTGAGCCGCTGGCCGGCAAAGGGGCTTCATCTTTGCGGGAAGGTCAGTCCTAGGGAATGTGCAGCAGTTTTATCTGACGCCGAGTTCTTTATCGGTCATGACAGTGGCCCTTTGCATCTGGCAGCGGTCACTCAAACGCCATCAATTGGACTGTTTGGTAACTATAACTATCCGAGAAAGTGGCACCCCTATGGCGAGGGGCATCGGGCTGTTCACGACATGCAGGGCATTGCGGCGATACGTGTGCCGGAAGTTTTCTCCGCTGTTTCCCACGTCGCCAAGCAAGAACCAGTCGCCAAGCAAGAACCATGTATGAATGGCGATCGTGCCCTTGCTTGAGCACTGCGCCGGCCTGGATTAGGTGGCTAAACTCCGTGACGTCAGTTTTCTCAGAATTTGCTTCAGCTTCTGTCTGCCGAGAGGCGGTAGCTCAGCTATAAACCAAGCGGTCATCATGAGTTGCACTATTACGGCAGTGGCACAGGCGATGACGGTGTGCTCTTTCCAAGTTGAGATGAGCGCGAGTCCTATTGAGGCTGTGATCGCCGATCCTGTTGCAATGCCGGAGAGCCGGCTCGGCCAAATCATCGAGTTCTGCTTGAGCCAGCGCTGTGATACCCAGGTGTAGCCGACTAGGTTACTGAACTCGCTCAGCGCCAGAACCAAAGCGGCCGCCCGCATGCCAAGCAAAGGGTAAAGTCCAATGATGCCGATGCCCAGTACGGCAGCGCTTAGAATGGACATGAATACCTGGACGCCGAGCAGATTGTTCCCCTGCGCAATGGCAGCTGCGGGCTGTGCCAGTGCATAGAAGAGCACGCTGACTGAAAGCATGGCGAAAAGTAGTGGGTCGAACTCCATCTTGCCGTGTGTCCATGCCTCGAACGCCCAGGGTGCCACGACCTGAAAGATCAGGATGGCGGGTGTCAGCAGGGCCAGCACAACGATCCATACCGTGCTCAGACTCAATACGGCTTTGTCCCCCTCGCGGTTGCCTAGAAATCGCATCAACTCTGGGAGCATGGGGTTGGCTATGGTGTTCAGGCCCTGCATGGCCACGTTGGCGGCAGTTCGCATGGTCGAGAATGTGGCCATCTCGGCGGCGCCGGCCAGCGGGGCTAGCACGATACGAATGCCCTGATTGCGGAAATTGTCCAGCGTGATGCGAACCAGCAAAACCAGGGACCGGCCCAGCGTTCGAACGGCTAGCGGCCACGAGATCGCGGCTTTGCCAAAGCCCACGGACCTGAGAAGCCTGGCGGTGTCGATCTGAATGGCAAGGCTGCAGAGCAGTGTCGAACTTGCCAGAACGATACCGGCTTCGAGCAGATTGGCCCCCATCGTGACTGCAACTGCAGGTAGCGCCGAAGTGACCAGTGCCAGCAAGACGTTCCACCATCCGACGCGGGAGTAATAGCCGAACGCCGATATGGCGCGCGTGGTGATCCCCCCCAAACTGCCGTGTAGCGCCCAGGCACCGACGAGCAGTAGCAATACGATGCCCGCTTGGCTGGCGATCTGCTCTCCGTTCGGAGAGGACGATATGCCATAAATGGGGCGATCCCAGCCAAGGGCCACGAAGATGCCGACGCCCAGTAGCTGAAGTAGGCCGATTGCGAGCGCGACCGGGATAGTGGTCC
>JALRLM010000552.1 GCA_023254435.1 Hydrocarboniphaga sp. | reverse complement strand
GTCGGATCGCGCGGGGCAGCTGAGGATGGCGACACCGTCAGGTCATGACGGCGCCGCTGCGTGAAAAGCGCGCGATTCAAAGACCGGCGAAATGCTGGCCGTCGAAGAACAGGTCGGGGCCCATCGAGATCGGCGCCGATGCGTCGGTGAGACGCCAGCCGCGGCTGTGTTCACCCTCGGGCTTGTAGTCCTGCTTGGGGCAGGGCTCGCCGACCAGTGCGGCGGCGGCGCGATAGAGGTCGGGACGATAGCTCGCTTCGGCGATGACGCGCGCGTCGATGTCGGCCGGGGCCTGCTGCCAGCGGATCATCTGCTGGATGAACCACAAGGCGTGCGAGGTCCACGGGAACGTGGCGGCCCCTTCGTTGAACACCAAGCCGCGGCCCAGCGGATGATCGGCGGTGCGCGCCTTGAGCGCGTTGTGCACGATTTCGGGCGCCGCTTCGACGTAATGACCTTCGACGACCAGACGCGCGGCTTCGCTGCGATTCTCGGTGCGATCGATCCAGCGCGAGGCTTCGATCAAAGCCGCGATCAGTGCGGTATGCGTATTCGGGTGCGCGTGCGCCCAGGCGTGGGTCACGCCAAGCACCTTTTCGGGGCTGTTGTTCCAGATCTGGTACTTGCGCACGACCACGCGGCCGATGCCGTCGTTCTGCGCCACTTCGCTCCAGGGCGCACCGACGCAGAAGCCGTCGATGCTGCCTTCGCGCAGCGACTTCACCATTTGCGGCGGCGGCACCACGGCGAGTTGCAGGTCGCGATCGGGATCGATGCCGCAGCCGGCCAGCCAGTAGCGCAGCTCGTAGTGATGGGTGGAGAACGGAAACACGTGCGCGAACACGCGTGGCGCGGCGCCGGCGGCTCGATCGGCCTGCAGTACGTGCTTGAGCTGCGTACCGACGGCGAGCGGATTGGTGTCGTCGAGCTGCATCTGCCAGAACAGCGATTCCGAGACCGCGATGGCATTGCCGTTGAGATTGAGCGACATCGCGGTGAGCATCGGCACCCGCATGCCATCGATGCCGAGCGTGGCGGCGATGGGCATGGGCGCGAGCATGTGCGCGGCATCGAGCAGGCCGGCGGCCACCTTGTCGCGGATGCTGGCCCAGGAGGCTTCCACGGACAGCGTCACATCGAGCCCGTGTGCGGCGAAGAAGCCTTTTTCCTTGGCGACGATCAGCGGTGCAGCGTCGACCAGAGGAACCAAGCCAATTTTCAGCTCTGTTTTTTCGAGGGGCATGGCCATTTCACTAGAGGAGTTCAACGGCGGCGATCAATGCCCGCGCGGCTTCGCCCAGCTTGAGATTGCGATCCATCGCCATGCGCCGCAGCAGCTCGTAAGCGCTGTTTTCGTCCAAACCGCGGCGTTTCATCAACAGGCCTTTGGCCTTTTCAATATCGCGACGGTCAGCAAGCTTGCTCTTGGTTTCCTCCAGCTCATTGCGCAAAGCCTGAAACTCTTCGAAACGCGCAATGGCTACATCGAGAATGGGCTTCAACCTGGATGCATTGAGTCCGTCGACGACATACGACGTGACGCCAGCCTGGAGCGCTTTCTTGATGGTGTCGGGAGCCCCGGTATGGGCGAACAGCACGATGGGCCGCGGGCGGTCACGCGTGACCTGGCCCAGCGATTCGAGCGTGTCGCGACTCGGGGAATCGACATCGATGAGGATGACATCGGGTTGATGTCGGCGAACGGCCGATGAAAGGTCCGCTGCCGAAGTGATAGCGCCGACGACCTCGTGGTCGAGAGCGCGCAGGGACGCCTCGATTGCGCCACGGCGGGCGGGGTCGTCGTCGACAAGCATCACGCGCATAAATCGATATCTGCCTAGAGAAGCATGGGGTGGATACCTGGGTTCGTCAGGTGCTGACGCGCTGCGCCGTTGCAGTTTTGTCTCAACACTTTTGTAACCGCAGCATTCATGCCACTGAACTCTCTGGAGCCGGTGGCCGTCGCGAAGCCGCCGGCGTCGTTGCCGGCTGAGCTGTTCGAGGATGTGCGCTGTAAGGGAAGGCTTACGCGAGACTGCCGCGTGGCGGTGGTGCCTGCTGCGGCGTATCCATCGTGCCTCGTCTGCGAGGCGTGCGGGATATTACATCGCGTCGATGATCGCGCGCAGTGCGTCGTAGCCGTGTACCAGACGCGGACCCGGCCGGCCCATGTAGGCCTCGCTGATCGCATGCACGCGAGCCTGCTGCAAGGCCGGCCAGTGCCGGTGCTGTTCCCGGCGCAGCACGACGTCGGCGCGGTACTTGGATTCCTGCACGCCGCACCAGGACATCACCACGGCATCGGCCTGGGGCTCGTGCGCGGCGTCGTCCACGGTCACGCTCTTGGCGTCGATGTCGCCCCAGGGATTGCAGCCGCCCGCGAGCTCGATCATGTCGGTGATCCACGAGCGCCGCGCCGGCACGATGAGCGGCTTGGGCCACCATTCCACGGCGATGCGCGGCCGCGCGCCACGACCTTCGACGCGCGGCATGCGCTCGCGCATCTGCGTTACCAGCGCGCTGCCGCGCGACGACAGCCCGATGGCGTCGGCGATGTCGACGATGCTGGCGTAGACGTCGTCCAGGCTTTGCGGATCGAGCGTCAGCGTGCGCAGGCCCAGCGCCTGCAGTTCGTCGACGATGCGCTCGTGGCCCGGCACCGTCAGCGAGGTCAGCACCAGGTCGGGCTTCAGCGCGGCCACGGCGCCGGTGTCGAGATCCAGGTCGCGCCCGGGCTTGGGCAGCGCGTCGACGATGGCGGGCGGATAGTCCGAATCGGCGTCGACACCCACCAGCCAGTCGCCGGCATCGAGTGCGCAGACGATCTCGGTGTTGGAGCAGGTGTGGCTGAAGATGCGCATGCGATTCGCCGGGCCTGTCGACGCTGTTGTCGCGCGACGTGAGAAGGGGGGCTGGCCCTAGGCCGACATCAGGCGTTCGACGGCGCGATTGACGCCGCGCAGCCAGGCCGCGTGCATGACGCCCGATACGAAGTCGCCGAGCAGCGGCCAGCGGCAGTCGAAGGCGATGTCGTAGTCCAGTTGCGTGCCGCCCGGCACATCGCTGAAGCGCATGTGCCCCAGATGATTCCTGAAAGGGCCACCGCGCGTGACGCGATATTCGATGTCGCTGTGAGGCTTGTAGCGCGTGATGGTCTCTTCGAAGCGCACCAGGCCCACGCGGATTTCACGCTGCGATCCGACGTCGGCCGGGTCGCCGTTGGGCGCGGGCGACAGGAAGCGGCATTGCGCGGGCCACCAGAGCCGGCCGAAGTTTTCGTGCCCGGCGAAGTAGTCGAACACGCGTGGGCGTGGCGCAGCGAAGAAATGCCGGAGCTGGATGCGTTGCTGCGCCATGGCCGTGGATTCCTAGGGAGAAAGATCGTCGCCGGTGCTCAACTCGCGCTGCCCGGGATCGCGTGGCCTGCGTGCCAGATCGAGCGTGTGAATCTCTTCGCGGCCCGCCGCGCGATCGGCGAAGAAGAACTTGAGCGCGTGGTACACGGTGGGGAACGCAATCTGATCCCAGGGCACGTCCTGCTCCCATACCAGGCGCGTTTCGCTGCTCTCGGGCGTGACGGCGTGATGCGGCGTGCGCAGGCGCCCGCGATGGATCATGTACAGCTGCGAAACGTAGGGCACGTTGATGACCGCGACCAGCGAGCCCATCTCGACGTCGGCCTCGGCCTCCTCGCGCGATTCGCGTGCCGCGCCTTCGGCCGTGGTTTCGCCCAGCTCCATGAAGCCGGCCGGGAAGGTCCATAGCCCGCGGCGCGGCTCGATGTCGCGCTTGCACAGCAGGATGCGGCCGTCCTCCCATTCCGGGATGCAGCCGACGATGATGCGCGGGTTGAAATACTGGATATGCCCGCAGGACGGGCAGATGTGGCGCGGCAGGTGATCGCCCTCGGGCACCCGGTAGTCCACCTTGTGGCCGCAGACATTGCAGAAATGGGCGGTCGTCATCAGCGCTTCGTTGTTGGACGTAATGGCGCCTATTGTGCCTCAGGGCGGTGCACTGCCGGGCAGGGCAGACTG
>JALRLM010000550.1 GCA_023254435.1 Hydrocarboniphaga sp. | reverse complement strand
GCGAGCGCTGTCGTAGGGCATGCTGCCGCGCACCGCCGGACCGCCGGTGTCGAAGCGGAAGCTCCGCGTGCCGCTGATGGCCGCGCCAGCGACCGACTGGAGATCGCTCTTGAGTGTGGCGCCGCAGCGCAGGCCGGCCGGCAGCACGCGCTCGAAGTCGTAGGCCCAGTGCCGTGTGTCCACCCAGCGGCCGCTGCCCGAGACGGCGCACTCGATGTCGGCCGGCGCGGGCAGGCGGGGATCGCCCAGCGCGACCATGTCGGCATCGAAGCTCAGCGTCAGTTGTCGCACGTCGCGCACGCTGCCTTGCGGTGATGCGCGCTCCACCCGGGCGGCCTGCGCCGACGTGGTGGCGAGCAAGACGAGTACGGCCAAGCTGCGACTGATCGATGCCGGGCGCATCGTGTCCTCCCTGGAATGTCGTGCGCCCATTGTGAAGCAGTCCACATTGCGCACTGGCTGCACGATACGCGCATGAGGCATGGTCTGTCCGACCCTGCGGCGATCGATAGCGGTCGGGCGGGATTCAAGGATGAAGGGCGAGCGACGCAAGGAGGCGGTGATGAGCAGGAGCACGCAGGGAGCGGCCTGGCTGGTGCTGGGCACGATGGGATCGACATTGGCGATGGCGGCCGAGCCACTCGCGGTGCCGATGGCGGGCACGTATGTCGATTTCGACGAGGCGGCCGGCGACGGCGGTTCCACCGCGGCCTATGGCGTGCTGGGCCTGCGCTTCGGCGGTGCGCGCGTGGCGCCGCGCGACGATCGGGACGGACACTGGCTCGCGGCCACGGGCGAATCGCTGCAGATCGCTTTGCGCGATCGCCAGGACATCGAGGCGCGCAGCCTGCCGGCGCTGAGTTTCGAACTGCGCACGCAGGCCACGCAGCGCTTTCGCATCGCGATCTTCGGCATCGACGGGCGCCTGCTGGCGCAGCAGGTCGAGACGGTGACGGCGAGCCGGCGCATCGAGCTGCAGCACGGCGCGCTGTCGCGCGTGAGCGTCGAGGCGCAGGGCCGCGCCTTGTGGGGCATCGACTCGCTGCTGCTCGGTGACGGGCCGCTGCCGGCGGCGGTGGGCGACGCCGTGCTGCGCGCCTGTTCCATCTACACGGCCAGCGGCATGCCCAACGACCAGACCGTGCTCGCGGTGCTCCATGCCGGCCAGAGCACGGTGCGCATGGGCGGGCCCAACGGTTGCGCGACCATGCCGCTGGCCAGCACGGGGCAGTCGGTGATCGAACTGGCCGGCGTCTTCAACGCGCCCTTCGTCAGCTGCCTGACGGTGGACTGGTCGCCGCTGGCGGATTTCATGATGGAGTTCTACGCGCTGCTGTACTTCACGCCCTACGCGGCTTCGGGCACGGTGCAGACCGACGCACAGGGCTGCGTGCCGATTCCGGTGACCAACAACGTCGGCGTGTTCAGCTACACGGGCGTCTACGAACCCTGATGCGTCTCAGTCCGCTGCGGGCCTGCGCTGCAGCAGCGCCTGCAGCTGATCGATCTGCGCCTGCTGGTGCTCCAGCAGTTCGACGATGCGTTCGGCGCGCAGGGTGTCGAACTTCTCGTGCAGGGCCATGATCTCGATCTCGGCCTTGAGGTTGACGGCGTAGTCGTTCTCGGCCGCGCGACGGTCGCGCGTGGACTGACGGTTCTGCGACATCATGATCACGGGCGCCTGCAGCGCCGCGATCATCGACAGCACGAGATTGAGGAACACGTAGGGGTAGGGATCGAAGGCGGTCTTGCCGAGCAGCTCGGTGTTGAGCACGGTCCAGCCCAGCAGCAGGCCGCCGAAGATCATGATGAACTTCCACGATCCGCCGAAGGTGGCGACGCGATCGGCCAGCCGCTGGCCGAAAGTGGAGCCGTCGTCCTGGTCGTGCAACTGCGTGGTCAGCGCTCGGCGCTCGGGTTGCGACAGCTGGTCGACGACGACGCGCTCGGATTCCTGCAGATGCGGACGACGCTTGCCGATCCAGCGCAGCGCTGTGGCGGCGGGGTTGACCTTGCGGCTCATGCTCTGTCTCCGGTGTTCGATGGGCAGCGACCTTGCGGAGCATGGCATCATCTGCGGATGACGATCACTTCTACCCATGCCCGCGCCGTCGCGCCCGCGCCACCGCGTGCGCTCCGCGCCTGACTGCGCATGGTCGAGGAGCTGATTGCGCGCTGGGGCTACCTGGCGATCGTCGCGGGAACCTTGTTCGAGGGCGAGACCACGCTGCTGGCGGCCGGCGCGATGGCGCATCGCGGCCTGCTGTCGCTGCCCGCGGTGCTGGCCGTGGCCTTCGTCGGTGGCGTGCTGGGCGATCAGGTGTGGTTTCAGGTCGGCCGCCATCTGGGCCAGCCCTTCATCGATCGCCGTCCCGGCTGGCGTCAGCGGCTGGCTTTCGTCGATCGCCTGCTGCAACGCTACGGCACGCTGTTCGTGCTGCTGTTCCGCTTTCTGCCGGTGCCGCTGGTGCGCACGATCACGCCCGTGGTGCTGGGCTCGCGCGGCTATCCGGTGATGCGCTTCTTCGTGCTCAACGTGCTCGGCGCGGCGGTGTGGACCGTGCTGCTGACCGCCGCGGGCTGGGGCCTGGCGGCGGGTGTCTCGCAATTGATCGGACGGCCTGTGCGCACGGCCGAGCTGCTGCTTGGCGCGCTGCTGATCGGGCTTGTCATCGCGCTATTGTACCAGCTGCTGCGGCGCGCGCCGGTATCGACGGGCAAGCCCTGAGGCCGGTCAGACCAGGTGTGGCCGGGCGAGGTATTCCTCGGACTGCATCTCGCGCAGGCGCGAATAGGTGCGCTTGATCTCGAAGCGCAGCTTACGGCCCACGTAGAGCTGGTCCTGCGGCACGGCGGCGGCGATCAACAGCTTGACGCCGCGATCGTAGAACTCGTCGACGAGGTTGATGAAGCGGCGCGCCGCATCTTCGTTGTCGGGGGTCAGCTGCGGCACGCGCGACAGCAGCACGGCGTGATATTCGCGTGCCAGCTGGATGTAGTCGGCGGCCGCGCGCGCGCCGTCGCAAAGATCGGCGAAGTCGAACCAGGCCACGCCGTCGGCGCGGCGACGCGCCCGCACGGGGCGACCCTGCACCTGCAGCGTGACGTTGTCCTGGCCGGGCTCGGGCGCGATTTCGCCGAACCACTGCGAGAGCTTGGATTCGGCTTCGGCATCGCAAGGGTCCAGCCACAGCTGCACGCGCGTGAGCGTGCGCAGCCGGTAGTCGACGCCGCCGTCGACGTTGAGCACCTTGAGGTTCTGCTTGATGCGCTCGATGGCGGGCAGAAAGTTCTGCCGCTGCAGGCCGTCCTTGTAAAGCTCGTCGGGTGCGCAGTTGCTGGTGGCCACCAGGGTGACGCCTTCATCGAACAGGTATTCGGTGAGCTTGCCGAGGATCATCGCGTCGGCAATGTCGGAGACGTAGAACTCGTCGAAGCACAGCACGCGCACCTGATGCGACAGCTCCAGCGCGACGAGCTTGAGCGGATCGCGCTTGTGCGAGTAGTGCCGGCGCCGCTCGTGCACGTCGAGCATGAAGCGATGGAAGTGCGTGCGCTGCTTGTAGGTGAACGGCAGCGAGTCGTAGAAGGCGTCCATCAGATGGGTCTTGCCGCGTCCCACGCCGCCCCACATGTAGAGTCCGTCGACCCTGGGCCAGTTCAGGCGGTCGCTGAGCAGGCGCTTCTTCGGTGGATTGTCGAGCAGCTTGCGATAGACCTGATCGAGCGCCTCGACGGCGGCGGCCTGCGAGGCGTCGGCGACGAAGCCGCTGCGTGCGAGATCCTGTTCGTAGCGTTGACGCGGAGAAAGAGACGAAGCGCTCATGTGCACGATGCGATGGTCAGGCAGCCGCGGCGGAGTCGCCGTCGCCAGCCGGGGTAGGGGAGTTCTGCGGCTGCAGGTCGGGTTCGCCGCACATGGCCAGTACGGCGGCGCGCGCGCTGTCGCGTAGCACGTAGGCGTCGAGCGTCGGCAGGATCGGCTCGCCGATGTCGATGTCGATGAAGCTCCAGCGCGGACGCACGCTGCCGCCGCCGAGCAGGCGTCGCGATCCGCGAATGGCGACGGGCACCACGGGCAGTCCGGTCTTGTGCGCGAGCATGAAGGCGCCGGTCTTGAACGGCAGCAGGCCCGGCGGCGCCTTGAAGGTTCCTTCGGCGAAGATCGCCAGCGACTCGCCGCTCTTGAGCGCCTTGAGCATCTGCCGCGTCTGCATGGCGCCGGCGCGCGCGTTTTCGCGATTGACGAACAGGTAGCCCATCGCACGGATCACCGCGCCGGCGTAGAACCAGTTCGATACGCCATGCTGGATCACGAACGAGAACCGCGGCGGCAGCGCGGCCGTCATCAGCAGGCCGTCGTAGTAGCTGGCGTGATTGCAGACGACGATGCAGGGGCCGGGCGGCAGGTGCTCGCGGCCGCGAATGCGATACGGCACCAGCATCAGTGCCAGTCCCAGCCGCACGCCTAACGCCGCCAGCCGGCGTTTGCGCGCCACGCCCGGGATCACCAGGATCAGCGGGCAGATCAGGATGAAAGTGACGACGCAGAACACCAGTCCGGCGTAGACGCTGTAGAGCAGGCCGAAGATCGGGCCGAACAGGGACGGGGGGCGGGAAGACATGGGCGGCATGCAGTATAGGGGCCGTCGCGCGCGGCTTTACGCGGCGGTTCTGTTCTCGCGGCTCAGCAGATGCAGCGCCGCGTAGATGCGCGCGTCGACCTGCAAACCCCTGGCCCGCTGCGCGTCCAGCCAGTCGTCGATGCCGGCGCGCGGCACGCAGTGCACGGTGATGGCCTCGTCGTCGACGCCGCCGCCTGCGTGCACGCGCACAAGGCCGGTTACGCGCACGAAGTAGCTCTGTTCGGCGGTGAGGCCGGCGGCGGTCGGCGCGGTGAGGATGAGCCGGGCCGCGCTGCCGCGAAAGCCGGTTTCCTCCTCGAGTTCGCGCAGCGCGCTGTCGGTAGCGTGCTCGTCGGCGAAGGCT
>JALRLM010000546.1 GCA_023254435.1 Hydrocarboniphaga sp. | reverse complement strand
CAGGAGGAGGCCGCCAAGCTGCAGGCCAAGCCCTGGCTGCACGAGCGTGTGATGGAGTTGTTCATGTCCTACGCCTGGCCTGGCAACGTGCGCGAACTGCGCAACGTGCTGCGCTACGCGGTGGCGATGTCGGATGGCGAGGGCGTATTCGTCGAGCATCTGCCGGCGGAGTTCAACGATTCGCTGGCCGCGCTGGCGTCCGCCCCCGAGCTGACCAGTCTCGCGTCGACGCCGCCGGTCCCGGATGCGGCGCTGCCGCCGGAGGTGCGCGCCATCCTGGCGGCGCTGCGCCGGCACAAGTGGAACGTCTCGGCGGCGGCCAGCGAACTCGACCTGTGTCGCACCACGGTCTATCGCCAGATGAAGCGCCACAACATCACGCCACCGACGCACTGGTGAGTGCTGGCCGGCGACGAAAGTCGCCGGCCAGCACGCCTTACTTTTCGTCCTTGTCGGATCGGATCTGGCCGGGGCCGACGCCTTCGACGCGCTTGAAGAAGCGGCGGAAGGCGGCCTCGCTCTTGTAGCCGAGCAAGTCGGCGATGGCCGCCACCGAAAAGCGGCGGCTGCGCAGCAGGCGCTTGGCTTCGTTGGCGCGCCAGTTCGCCAGATACTGGATCGGCGGCACGCCCAGCGTCGCGTGGAAGGCCTCGGCGAAGGCCGTGCGCGACATGCCGGCGACCTGCGCCATCGACTGGATGGTCCAGTCTTCGCCCGGGCGCGCATGAATCGCCGACAGCGCCTTGCACAGGCGCGTGTCGGCGAGTGCGGCCAGCAGGCCGCGAGGATCGGTGGCGGAGCGCACGTACTCGCAGACCGCCATCGTGAACAGCGAATCGGCCAGCTTGTTCTGCACCATCTGGCGTCCCCAGCGGCGATCGGTGCTGGTTTCGGCGAGCATGCCCGCCAGCTGGCGAAAGGCGTCGCTGCTGTCGCGTCCGCGTACGATGAAGTAAGCCGGTAGTGCACTGAACACCGGATGCCGCGTGCCGACGATGAACTCCAGTTCGCCGCACAGCATCGAGGTGTCGCATTCGGCCTGCGCGGTGGGCGGCGGCACGGCCGACATCGAGTGCCGCATGCCGGCCGGAAACACGATCAGATCGCCGCCCTGCAAGCGCTGCGGCAGGCCGTCGGCATCGCCGTCGACCCAGCACTCGCCTTCGGTCAGCAGGTGGAACTGGCCGAAGCGCGTGGCCGGCTCCTGCTCGAACCAAGTGCCGCAGTAGCGCACGTTCGCAGTGATCTCGACGCGCAGCTGGTAGCTGCTCAGCACCGATTCGAGCACCGCGTCGATGGGATTGGAGTTCATGCCATGAGCCTAAGCGGCTCGGGCCGGCGAAGCCATGCCCGATCGTCCGGCGCCTCATGCGCAAGCGTTCACGATCGCCGATCCGTGACGCGGTCGCGGACGCAGCGGCATGAAGGCGGAACGTTCGGGAATATCGGCGGGCCGGCGCGGCGACGACGATGGTGGCGACGAAACAAGGCCGGATCGCCCGGCCCGTCGACCCACCACCACAGGAGTTTCGATCATGTTCAACGCCTCCACCCGCAGCACCAAGTCCTCCGGTTTCGCGCTCGCCGCGGCAGCCGCCACGCTGTTCCTGTCGGCGCCGATGGCGCAGGCCGAGACCGCCGGCAGCACCGCCACCGGCCACTGCATGGGCGCCAATGCCTGCAAGGGTCAGGGCGCCTGCAAGAGCGCCGCCAACGCCTGCAAGGGACAGAACGGCTGCAAGGGCCAGGGCTTCACCGAGTCCAGCGAAAAGGAATGCGTCGCGGCCAAGGGGCGCTTCGAGAAACTGCCCGCCAAGTCCTGAAGGCATGGTCTTTCGCCGGCGCCGCGGCCAGGGCCTCGGCGCCGGCATCGAGGACTCTCCGATGACATCGAAACCAGCCCCCTTGCGGGGATTCGGCCTGGGCCTGCGCCCGCCGCACTACGAGGCGATACTCGCCGGCGCGGTGCGCGTGGACTGGTTCGAGGCCCTGAGCGAGAACTACTTCGTCGACGGCGGCGCGCCGCTGTACTTTCTCGACCGCATCGCCGAACGCTATCCCATCGCGCTGCACGGCGTGTCGCTGTCGATCGGCAGCGCCGACGCGCTCGATCGCGACTACCTGCGCACGCTGCGGCGCCTGGCCGACCGCGTGCAGCCGCGCCTGATCTCCGATCACCTGTGCTGGACCGGCGTCGACGGCGCCCGCCTGCACGACCTGCTGCCGCTGCCGCAGACCGAAGAGGCCGTGCGCCACGTCGCCGCGCGCGTGCGCCAGGTGCAGGATGCGCTGCAGCGTCCGCTGGTGCTCGAAAACGTGTCGAGTTATCTGCGCTATGCGCATGACACGCTGCCCGAGTGGGAGTTTCTCGACGCCGTGGCCAGCGAATCGGGCTGCGGCCTGCTGCTCGATCTCAATAACGTCTACGTCAACAGCGTCAATCACGGCTTCGATGCGCGGGTCTACGTCGATGCGCTGTCGACGCGGCATGTGCGCCAGATCCATCTGGCTGGGCACAGCAGGAGCCTGGACGGGCGGCTGTTGATCGACACGCACGACGCCGACGTGCCCGAAGCCGTGTGGCGGCTCTACGAGCATGCGCTGCGTCGCTACGGCGCCGTGCCGACGATGATCGAGCGCGACGATCACCTGCCGCCGCTGTCGCAGCTCGTCGCCGAGCTTGATCGTGCGCGCGCCGTTGCGAGCGCCGTGCTCGACCGGCAGGTGGCGTGATGATGAGCGTCCATCGAGCGCCGTCGCTGCTGCAGGCGCAGCAATGGCTGCAGCGCAGCGTGCTGGCGGAAGACGAGCCGGTCGGCGCCGATGGCCGCCTCGTCGTCGCAGGCGATGCCGAAGAAGGCCTGCGGATCTATCGCGAGGCTTATCGGCTGCGCCTGCTCGAAGTCCTGCGCGACGATTATCCGCTGTTGCACGCGGTGCTGGGCGAAGACGCCTTCGCGCGACTGGGACTGCGCTATCTGAGCGCGTATCCGTCGCGCTCGCCGTCGGCGCGGTGGTTCGGACGCGATCTGCGCGAGCTGCTTGCCGACCGGCCGGCGCTGGCCGATCTCGCGGGCTTCGAGTGGCTGCAGGGCGAGTGCTTCGATGCCGCCGACGCCGATGTCGTCGTGCTCGAGGATCTCGCCGGCCTGCCGCCCGATGCCTGGCCCGAACTGCGCCTCACGCTGCACCCGAGCCTGCGCCGCCGGAGCGGCGATCACGACCTGGCGCCGCTGCTGCGCGGGGAATCCACGGACGAACCGGCGCGGCTCACGGGCGCGCGAACCTGGCTGCTGTGGCGACGCCAGCGGCAAGTGCACTGGCGCCTGCTGGACGACGACGAAGCCGATGCCCTGCAGGCCGTCGCGATGGGCGCCGGCTTCGGCGGACTCTGCGAGCGCCTGTGTGCCTGGCACGAGCCGGAGCGCGTCGCCCTGCGCGCCGCGGCGCTGCTCAAGCGCTGGATCGTCGACGGCCTGGTGAGCGGGCTGCGCAGCGCACCGATGAGCTGATCCCTTCTTTCATAGCGACCGGAACCTGACCATGCAAACTTCGCAGAACCCGATTTCGATGCGGCAGATCGCCGCCGACCTGCAGCAACTCGGTGCCCGGCTCGACTGGCTGGCGCCGCTGGCGATACGGCTGGTATTCGGCTACTTCTGGGCCGAAACCGGCTGGGCCAAGCTGCACAACCTCGATGCCTTCGCCGAGCGTTTCGCGCAGTGGGGCATCCCATGGCCGTCGCTGAGTGCGCTGGCCTGCGCCGTCGTGGAATTCGGCGGCGGGCTGCTCATGATGCTGGGGCTGGCGACGCGACTCACGATGCTCGCGCTGATCGTCAACATGCTGGTGGCGCTGATCGTCGTCGTGCTGCCCGGCGTGTCGACGCTGGACGAGTTCGTGGAGCTCGACGAGGTGCTCTATCTGCTGGTCTTTCTGTGGCTGCTGATCGCCGGTGCCGGGCGCATCAGCGTGGATGCCTGGCTACTGGGCCGCATCGACCGCCGCTTGCTTCAGCCGCGCGCGCTCCACCAGCGGTAGACCGGGCCCGCCAGCAGCACCAGCGCGATGAGCCGCAGCAGCTGGAATGCCACCACCACGGGCACGCCGAGCTGCAGCTGCTTGGCGGTCAGGCTCATCTCGGCGATGCCGCCCGGCGCGGTGGCCAGGATCAGTGTCGGCCACGACAGGCCGATGGCCCAGGCCAGCAGCGCCGCGAAGCCCGCGCAGCACAGCGACACGCAGAGGCTCGTGAAGGCGACGCAGGCCATGAAGCGCGGCGCCGAGCGCAGAAAGTCGGGTGAGAAACGGCCGGCGATGGCGCAGCCCAGCATGAGCTGGCCGGCGGACACGAGTTCCGCCGGCATCGCCGACAGCGCGACACCTTTGGCGCAGAGCGCGGCGATCACGGCCAGCGGTCCCAGCGTCCAGGCATTGGGCACCGACAGCCACTGCAGCAGCAGGCCGGCCGGAATCGTCGCCGCCAGCATCAGGGCGAGCCGCGCCGGCTGCACGGCCAGCGCGGCGGTCTGGTAGGGATCGCTGCCATGCGCGCCGCTGAGCTGGAACAGGTAGGGCAGGCCCACCACCACGAGCATCACGCGCAGCGACTGTGCGGCGGCGACGCGGTCGACGCGTGCCTGCGAGCGTTCGGCCTGGTTGGTCATCTCCACGGCGCCACCGATGGCGATCGAGAAGAAGCCGGTGGCGTCGTCGACGCCGGTGAGCCGGCTCAGCAGTCGGCCACCGGCGCCGCTGATGGCCAGCGCGAACAGCACGGCCAGCAGCAGCCAGGGCCACAGCGATACCAGCTGTCGCAGCACGTCGGCGCTGAAGTAGAGCCCGACCGCGGTGCCGATGGCCCACTGACCGGCGCTGCGCATCGGCATCGGCAGGCCCAGCCGCAGATCGAACAGCATGTTGCCGGCGGCCACGCAGAGCAGTGGGCCGATCATCCACGGCAGTGGCGAATGCAGCAGCGAGAACAGCGTGCCGGCGGCGGCGCCGATCAGCAGCGTCAACGCGATGCGACGCCAGCGGCCACCGGATCGGGCGGGATCGGGCGTCGGCGTGGCGGTGGGCTGAGGCGTCATCGGGCCGGCATTGTCGGCGACGATGCCCCCATTCGCAGGGTCGATTTTCGATATTGGAATTATCGATAGCGCAATCGCGGTGAATACCGCCAGATCGGCTGCCGCGTTCAGGCGGATGCGTCATAGTGACCGGATGACGCCCCTGCACCTGCTCGTTGCCGACGATCACCCGCTGTTCCGGGCCGCGGTCTGTCACGCCTTGCGCGACATCGCCGCCGACGGCACGCCGATCGAGGTCGCGAGCTTCGCCGCACTGGCCGATGCGGTGGCGACGCAGCCGCGCATCGACCTCGTGCTGCTCGACCTCAACATGCCCGGCGCGCAGGGCTTCTCGTCGCTGGTGTTCCTGCGCGGCGAGCGGCCCGAACTGCCCGTGATCGGGATCTCGTCCAACGACCACCCGCGCCCGGTGCGGCGCGCGCCGGAGTTCGGCG
>JALRLM010000530.1 GCA_023254435.1 Hydrocarboniphaga sp. | reverse complement strand
GCCGACAACTACGCCGAATTCCAGAAGGCTGGCGCCGAGGTCTACATCGTCACCACCGACACCCACTTCTCGCACAAGGTCTGGCACGAGACCTCGCCGGCCGTCGGCAAGGCCAAGTTCCCGCTCGTGGGCGACCCCACGCACGCGCTGACCAACGCCTTCGGCGTGCACATCCCCGAAGAAGGCCTGGCCCTGCGCGGCACCTTCATCATCAACCCGGAAGGCGTGATCAAGACGCTGGAGATCCACTCCAACGAAATCGCCCGTGACGTGTCCGAGACGCTGCGCAAGCTCAAGGCCGCCCAGTACACCGCCGCCAACCCGGGCCAGGTCTGCCCGGCCAAGTGGAAGGAAGGCGCCAAGACCATCGCGCCGTCGCTGGACCTGGTCGGCAAGATCTAAGCGATTCACCGCTAGTTCACCGCGCCTCCCCCGTCATGCCCGCCTAGGCGGGCATCCAGAAGCTCCTGGACTCGCAGCGTCGCCGCGACGCCGGACCTGGATTCCCGCCACCGCGGGAATGACGGGATTGTTTTGCCCGCAATCCCCGCAATCCGCTGTCCCCAAACTTTTCAAACCCGCTTTTTCAGCGGCGCTTTCTTAGGAGTCCGTCATGCTCGACGCCAATCTCAAAGCACAACTGCAAGCCTATCTTGAGCGCGTCACGCGGCCGATCCAGATCACGGCCAGCGTCGACGACAGCGAGGGCTCCCAGGAAATGCTGGGCCTGCTCAACGATCTCGCCGGCATGTCCGCGCAGATCTCGCTCGACACCAGCGGCAGCGACGCGCGCAAGCCTTCGTTCTCGCTGTCGACGCCGAGCCAGGACATCAGCCTGCGTTTCGCCGGCATTCCGCTGGGTCACGAATTCACCTCGCTGGTGCTGGCCCTGCTGTGGGTCGGCGGCCACCCGCCCAAGCTGTCGGACGAGGTGATCGAGCAGATCAAGTCGCTCGACGGTGATTTCCGCTTCGAAACCTATTTCTCGCTGTCGTGCCAGAACTGCCCCGACGTCGTGCAGGCGCTCAACGTGATGGCGGTGCTCAACCCGCGCATCAAGCACGTGGCCATCGACGGCGCGCTGTTCCAGGCCGAAGTCGAGTCGCGCCAGGTCATGGCGGTGCCGAGTCTGTATCTGAACGGCGAGCCCTTCTCCAGCGGCCGCATGGGCGTGGAGGAAATCCTCGCCAAGATCGACACCGGCGCCTCGGCGCGCGCGGCGGCCAAGCTCAACGAGCGCGAAGCCTACGACGTGCTGGTGGTCGGCGGCGGTCCGGCCGGCGCCTCGGCGGCGATCTACGCGGCTCGCAAGGGCATCCGCACCGGTGTCGCGGCCGAACGTTTCGGCGGCCAGGTGCTCGACACCATGGGCATCGAGAACTTCATTTCGGTCAAGGAAACCGAAGGCCCCAAGCTGGCTGCGGCGCTCGAAGCGCATGTGGACAGCTACGGCGTCGACATCATGAACCTGCAGCGCGCCAAGAGCCTGGTGCGCGGTGACGAGCTGATCGAGATCACGCTCGAGAACGGCGCGGCGCTCAAGAGCAAGACGGTGATCATTTCCACCGGCGCGCGCTGGCGTGAAATGAACGTGCCGGGCGAGAAGGAATATCGCAACAAGGGCGTGGCCTACTGCCCGCACTGCGACGGCCCGCTGTTCAAGGGCAAGCGCACGGCGGTGATTGGTGGCGGCAACTCGGGCATCGAGGCGTTGTCACGCGGGGCGCGTCGCTGCACGTTCATCGAGCGCGATCGCCGGGCTCTCGACGCGGTTCGCGGGAACGTGACGCAGTTGGGCGTGGGGGATCGTTCGGTGGTCGTGGCCGGTGACGTGCTCGTCAACGTGGTCGCCCAGCGGGGGGTCGACCTGGTGTTGGTGGACCCGCCCTACGAATTCACCGATTGGGACGCACTGCTCTCGGCGATCTCCGTCTCGTTGGCTCCCGACGCGGTGGTGGTCGCCGAAAGTGGTCGCGATCTGGGCTCACCGGCGGGGTG
>JALRLM010000483.1 GCA_023254435.1 Hydrocarboniphaga sp. | reverse complement strand
TCGGTGACGTAGACGTCGCCGGCCTTGTCGATGGCGATGTCGTTGCAGATCTGCGCATCGCCGGGCAGCGAGGCGCTGCTCTTGGGCTGGCCAGATTTGAGATCGAACGATTTCAGCGACGAACCCTTCTGCGTGCCCGGGCTCGGGATGCCGATCATGCTCATGTCGTTGCTGCACACCCACAGCAGGCCGCGCTTCTCGTCGGCGAGCACGCCGAGCGTGGAGCGCGTGCCGTGATCGCCGGGCTTGAGCCAGACCTCGGGCGCCTGGTTCGGGCGAATGCGCAGAATGCCGCCGCCTGCCAGGTTGCTGACGTAGAGCGTGCCGTCGGCGGTGGCGGTGATGGCCTCCGGAAACGCGCGATCACCGGGCAGATCGAGCGTCGTGGCGCCGGCCGCATAGGCGCCGCCGGACAGCGAACACAGCATGGCCGCGCTCGTGCGCAGCAGCCACGATGCCTGGAAAGGGGATTTGAGCGGGGTGTGGAACAGTGAACGACGCATGGAAAAGCTCCTCCTAGATAGATTGAAAACCACTCCGCAGCCCGATCGAGTTCCAGGCTCTGTTTTGATGCGCGGCTCTTGTCTGTGAAGAGTCCGCGTGTCCGGCTGCGGTGTACACAACGTGAAACACTCGAACGGAAGCCAGGCTTCCAGTGCTGCTTATTCCTGTTGCGGTGCTGCGCTACGACACCAGGCTGCGATCGAGCAGGGCAAAGGTCTCGATCAGGTGCGAGCGCATGGCCGTGCGCCCCTGCACGGCGATCCATTGATCCAGCGCAGTGCGAAACGACGCCACGCCGATGCGCGCGAGCAGCCATGCACGCTGCTCGCTCGACGCCGATGCGCCGAAGCGCTCGATGAAGACGGCGGCCAGGCGATCCTCCCATTCCGCATGCTTCTGCAGGCTGTACTGGCGCAGGCTCGGATCGCGATCGATCATCAGGGCCACCGCGTAGGCGTCGACGTTGTTGCTCGCCAGTTGCTCGGCCAGTTCGGTGAATATCTCGCGCAGCGATTGCAGCGGCGTTTCACGACGCGGACGAGCCTGCAGTGCGGCTTCGAGAAAGTCCGAAGTGCCGCGCGTCCAGGCCATCAGGATGTCGCCCTTGGTCTGGAAGTAACGGAACAGCGTGCGACGCGAGACTTCGGCGGCCTCGGCGATCTGGTCCACCGTGGTCTCGTCGAAACCCTGGCGCAGGAACAGGCGCATGGCGGCCTCGATGAGCTCCGCCCGCACGCGGGCTTGCTTGCGCTCGCGCAGGCCCTTGGACTCCTGCGCATCGGCGGTGTCGTGCGCGTCCGCCATGGGCGCTCACACTCCTCATGGTGCTCTGAACTTGCGACTCACTTTATTGGCACTTAGTGCCAATTGCAACTCAGTGCCAACCTGATTGCCGGCGGGGCAGACGCCTCAGGCCTGCAGGCGCCGACGCATCTCGCCGAGCTGCTCTTTTTCCTCAGCCGCCAGTTCGGGCCAGCGCAGGTCCATGCGCTCCAGCGTGCGCCGCACGATGTCGGCCACCGCCATGCGCATGTACGACTTGCTGTCGGCCGGAATCGCATACCACGGCGCCCACGGCCGCGAGGTCTGGTTGAGCGCGTGCTCGTAGGCCTGCTGATAATCCTTCCAGTGTTCGCGCACGAGCAGGTCGGCCGACTCGAACTTCCAGTTCTTCTCGGGCTCGTCGAGCCGCGACAGCAGACGCTGGCGCTGCTCCTCGGCCGAGACGTTGAGCCAGAACTTGATGATCACGGTGCCGTTGCGCGCGAGATGCCGCTCGTGATCACGAATGGATGCGTAGCGCTGCTCGAACAGTTCGTCGAGCGCAGGCCGCTGCGGCAGCCTCTGCGCATCGAGAAACTGCGGACTCACGCGTACCGCGAGCACTTCTTCGTAGTAGCTGCGATTGAACACGCCGATGGAACCACGACGCGGCAGGCGCTCGCTGGTCCGCCACAGAAAGTCGTGATCGAGCTCTTCCTCGGTCGGCCGCTTGAAGGCATGCACCTCGCAGCCGGCCGGATTGACGCCCGTGAGCACGGCGCGAATGGTCGAATCCTTGCCCGCCGCATCCATGGCCTGAAACACCAGCAGCAGCGAGTACCGGCGATCGGCGAACAGCTGCTTCTGCAAGTCCGAAATCGCCTCGACATGTTCGCGCAGGCCGGCCTCACGCGCGGACTTGTCGAGCTGCAGCTTCTTGCTGGCACGTGTGTCGAGCTTGGAGACGCGCAGTTCGCCGTCGTAGGAAACGAGGTAGGGACTGTCGACGGCGTGTTCGGGCGCTTCGCTCATATCGGGCTCTGGGTCTGCAATGGGATCGCGCACGCTAGCGCGCGGCGACCCAATCGTGAATGAAGCGCAGCGGCGCTCAGGCGCTAGGGAATCGCCAGCCCCTTGATCACCGCGGGCCGCGCGACGAAGGCTTCGAGCGCGCGCTGAACGTTGGGATACTCCACGAAGCGCACGAGTTCACCCGCACCGTAGAAGCCGATCAGATTGCGCACCCACGGAAAGACCGCGATGTCGGCGATGCTGTAGGTGTCGCCGAGCAGCCAGGCGTGATCGGCCAGATGGCGATCGAGCACCCCGAGCAGGCGCTGGCTTTCGGCCACGTAGCGCTGCAGCGGCCGCTTGTCCTCGTAGTCCTTGCCCGCGAACTTATGGAAGAAGCCGAGTTGCCCGAACATCGGTCCGACGCCGCCCATCTGAAACATCAGCCACTGGATCGCCTGCAAGCGCCCCACGGCATCGCGCGGCATCAGCTGACCGGTTTTCTCCGCGAGGTAGATCAGGATCGCGCCCGATTCGAACAAAGCCAGCGGCTTGCCGTCGGGGCCGTTCGGATCGAGGATCGCCGGAATCTTGTTGTTGGGATTCAACGACAGGAACTCGGGTGACAGCTGATCCTGTGTATCGAAGCTGACGCGGTGCGCCTCGTAAGGCAGACCGGTCTCCTCGAGCGCGATCGACACCTTGACGCCGTTGGGCGTGGCCAGCGAATACAGCTGCAGGCGATCGGGATGACGAGGCGGCCATTTGCGGGCGATGGGGAACTGCTCTGCGGAAATCATCGGGGACTCGTGTGCGGGAAGATCGAAGACATGATCCGATGCTGCCAGCTTTGCGCGCGACGCGCAGCGGCGCTTGCAAGCCTCGCGCAAGCCGCCTACCCTGGCGCCCATCATGAAGACCCCGACGGCCTGCGCCGCCCTTCTCGCCCGATTTTGGTACCGCCCGTATTTCACGACGGCGGCCTGACGTACTGCGTTTTCAACGAAAAGCCGCCTCCACCGGGCGGCTTTCGTGTTTCTGGTCTCAAGAAATCATCGAAGGATGGCCACCCGCCGAAGCGGCTCCCCAACCAGGAGCTAGGCAATGTTCACTTTCGATTACGACGTCATCACCGGCCCTTCGATCCGCTATCCCGAGGATGGCGCCGCCGATCCGACGCCCACGCCCACGCCGGATCACGGCACACGCGGCCATGAGGTCGAAGCCGGCCTCGTGCCATTGCGAGCACCGGAGCCTCGGACATGAGTGCCGATCCGATGGCGCTGGCGTCGAGCCCCGACGCGCGCAACTGGCATCCACTGAGCTGGACCCGGCGCCCGGTCCACCAGGCTCCGCACTACGCCGACGAGCGCGCGCACGACGCCGTGATCGCCGAGTTGTCGCAGCTGCCGCCGCTGGTGCTCGCTGACGAGAGTCGCGCACTCAAGGCACAGCTCGCGCGCGTGGCGCGCGGCGAAGCGCGGCTGCTGCAGGGCGGCGACTGCGCCGAATCCTTCGCCGAGTTCAACGCGCAAAGCCTTCGGGATACGGCGGCCACGCTGCTCGAGATGGCGCTGATCCTGAGCCGCGATCAGCCCGTGGTCACGGTCGGACGCATCGCCGGTCAGTTCGCCAAGCCGCGCTCGTCCGACGTCGAACGCATCGGCGATGTCGAGCTGCCGAGCTATCGCGGCGACATCGTCAACGGCGCCGCCTTCGACGCGCAAAGCCGGCAGCCCGATCCGCAACGCATGCTGCGCGCTTATCAGCAATCGGCGATCACGCTGAACCTGCTGCGCGCACTCGAACAGAGCGGATTCGCCGATGCGGAGTCGATCGCGCAACGCCACGCACAGCTGCTGGCCCGGAGTCACCTGACGCTGCACGGCGCGCGCGAGTTGCATCCGCAGTCGCAGCGGCTTTACACGAGTCACGAGGCCCTGTTGCTGCCTTACGAGTCCGCGCTGACGCGTCGCGACAGCCGTAGCGGTCACTGGTATGCCTGTTCAGCGCATTTGCTATGGATCGGTGATCGCACTCGCCAGCTCGACGGCGCTCACGTGGAATTCTGCAGCGGCATCGCCAATCCGCTCGCGATCAAGTGCGGTCCCAGCCTGAGCCCGGACGACTTGCTGCGCCTGCTCGACAGGCTCGATCCCGGGCATGAGGCCGGTCGCATCACCTTGATCGCGCGCCTGGGTGCCGATCACGTGCAGGCACGGCTGCCGACGCTGGTTCGCGCCGTGCGCGCCAGCGGTCATCCGGTGATCTGGAGCTGCGATCCCATGCATGGCAATACGGTGACGGCCGAGGGCGGTCTCAAGACGCGGCCGTTCGAGCGCGTAGTGGCCGAAATCAGCGGATTCGTCGCGGTCCACGCGGCCGAAGGCACGCATGCCGGCGGGCTGCATCTCGAGATGACCGGCAAGGATGTCACCGAATGCACGGGCGGCTCGCAGGCCATCGACGAATCACAGCTCGCCCTGCGCTATCACAGCCATTGCGACCCGCGACTGAACGCGCTACAGGCGATCGAACTGGCCGATCGCGCTGCGCGCCTGCTGCAAGCCGACAAGCTGGCCTGCGCAGCCTGAACAGGCGACGCATCGTCAGGCGTAGCGGCAGACCTGGCGATGCGAGGGCGGCAATCGAAAATGCGAACACGCCCGCGGCAGATCGCTGCCATCAGGCGATGGTCTGCACCGATTGGAACGGCATGCGCCGGGGATGAGTCGGGCCGCGCGACCGCGACGCGACCAGAGCCAGAGACGGAACCGGAAGTTCTGCAGATCGAGTGGCGCGACCGAGCTCGCGCGCTCCTGAGTGGCGCCGACTAAACGTCGGACCCGATCCCTGTCGCGAACACCCAGAACGCCGCAACCGACATCAACATCAGCATCGAGCACTCGCGTTTCGCCAGCGGCATCATTTCTCCTCGTGACCCTTGCTTTGTGCCTGTGTTAAAAGAGAAATCAGGAACACCGAAGCGGCGCCCCTCAGGCGGGGTTGCCTCGAGACCGCTGCAATGAGCGCTGGACCCGAATCCGTTCACCAAGCCGACGACCCGCTGCCGCTGGAGCAGCAGCGCAGAAGTTCAACCGAAGCACCGACCGATGCCGAGTACCGGCTCATGATCGATTCGGTCAGCGATTACGCCATCTTCCTGCTTGATTGCGACGGCTTCGTACGGTCCTGGAACGCCGGCGCGCGCCTGCTCAAACTGTACGAAGCCGACGAAATCATCGGCCGTCATTTCTCGATCTTCTATCCGGCCGAGCTGCTCGCTCGTCGCTGGCCCGAACAGGCACTGCGCACGGCCGGCAAGATCGGCCGCTTCGAAGACGAGGGCTGGCGCCTGCGCAAGGACGGCTCGCGCTTCTGGGCCAGTATCGTCCTCACCAAGCTGGTCGACGCGCAGGGCCAGCATCTGGGCTACTCCAAGATCACGCGCGACCTGACCGATCGGCGCCGGCAGGAAGACCGACTGCGGCAGAGTGACGAGCGCTTCAGGCTGCTCGTGGAAGGCGTCAGCGACTACGCCATCTTCATGCTCAACACGCGCGGCACCATCATCAGCTGGAACTCTGGCGCGCAGAAGAACAAGGGCTATACGGCCGACGAAATCATCGGCCAGCATTTCTCCATCTTCTACCCGCCCGACGTGGTCGCGAGCGGCTGGCCCGAAGACGAATTGCGTTTCGCGATACGCGACGGCCGCTTCGAGGACGAAGGCTGGCGCGTTCGCAAGGACGGCTCGCGCTTCTGGGCCAGCGTGGTCATCACCGCTCTCTACGATGATCTGGGTCACCATCGCGGCTTCGCCAAGATCACGCGCGATCTCACCGACCGACGCCGCATCGTCGCACTCGAGGACGAGAGCCGGCGCATCACCGCCTTCATCGCCATGCTCGGCCACGAACTGCGCAATCCGCTCGCGCCGATGGCCAACGCACTGTCGATACTGCAACTACCGCAGGCTGGCCCCGAGGCCGTGCGCATCGCGCGCGAAGTCATCGATCGCCAGCTCCGGCAGATGACGCGCCTGGTCGACGATCTGCTCGACGTCGGCCGCATCACCAGCGGCAAGGTTCACCTGGAATGGGAGCAGGTGAAGCTGCGCGACGCGGTGATGGAGGCACTGGAGACCGCCGAGCCACACATACAGGCCAAGCGCCATGTCGTCGAGCTGCATATCGACGACGCCGATCTCTGGATGCGCGGCGATCGCGCACGCCTGATCCAGATCGTCGGCAACCTGCTTAACAACGCAGCCAAATTCACGCCGGCGGGCGGGCGCATTCAGTTGAGCTTGCAGCAGCGCGGCTCCAACGCACGCATCGTCGTGCAGGACAATGGCCCCGGCATTGCCGCCGCCACGCTGCCACATGTGTTCGGACTGTTCGTGCAGGGCGAGCAGGATGCATCGCGCTCGCTGGGTGGCCTCGGCCTGGGGTTGAGCCTGGTGCAGCAGCTGGTCACCATGCACGGCGGTGACGTGGAGGTCCATAGCGCGCCCGATCAGTCGCCGGGTGCACGCTTCACCGTTACGCTTCCGCTTACGCACAAACCCAAGCCGGTAACACTGCCCGCAGCCGCGGCCAGCAGAGGCCACAAGTTCGTGATCGTGGTCGACGACAACGTCGATGCGGCATTGACGCTGCAGTTGCTCTTGCAAGGCATGGGCTACGAAACCGGCGCCACCTACGATGGCCATGCCGCCGTCGACATCGCACGATCGCGACGCCCGGAAGTCATGATCATCGACATCGGCCTGCCGGGATTGACGGGGCTCGAAGTGGCCACGCAGATCCGCCGCGACATGCAACACCCGCCGATCATGATCGCGCTGAGCGGCTACGGGCAGGACAAGGATCGCGATGCCAGCCTGGCCGCCGGCTTCATTGCGCACTTCGCCAAGCCACTCGACGTGGCGCAGCTGACCACCCTGCTCGCGACGCTCGACTGAGCGATCGCGCTCGCCGGCGTCAGGCCGCCAGCGGCACTTCGCCGATCGGCGTCGCCACGGCTGGAGCCGTCGGAACGATCACCGGGTCAGGCACTTCGGATTCGGCCTGCCACCGTGCCGAGCCCTGCGCCAGGCTCCAGTGACGGCCGCAGGCGACGCAGGCGAAGAATCGCCGGTCGGGCTGGTATCGCTGCGCAAACACGATGGGTTCAAGAAACAGTGGAACGACAGCCCCGAGGGTGCCGTTGCCCAGCGAGCCGCAACCGGCGCAAGACTTTTTCATGGGAGTTCTTCGATGCGCCCGAGAGATCGTGGCGCCGGCGACCTTAGGGGCGTAGCGCTGAATGCCGCATGGACTGACGGAGAAGGAAGTCCGAGGACGCTCCATCCTGCCCCACCCGTCGAGACTCCGGCGCCATGCCCGCGCCGGTCGCACCACTTGTGGGCATGACGACCCGTTCAGGCGCATCCAGCCATGAGCGGACCCAGCTACGCCGAAACCGGGCCCGGATATCGTGACTTCGCTCCGGTGATGTGGAAAACTTTCGTTTCTCGCATCTGGCCTGCCCGCCTCGCAGCAGCGAAGCGGCCCACCCTAGAGAAAGCAGGACGGCCACGGCTCCCCAACGCAGGAGTTCGCAGCGCCGACCCGGTGCGAGTGTGGGGACGGGTTTTCAGTGAACCGACGCCGCTTGCATTCGATGCGCCTCACGGCCTCTCGAATCGACCGCGCAGGCCACACCGACCAACGCCCATCGCGGGGCCGCATCACTGCGCCGCGCATCGGCTCTGGCTGGATCGTGGCGCCTGTACGGCGGCCCGGTATACTGCGGCCCGCCATTCGATGCGCGACTGCCCGGGAGTGACAGTTGGAACACAAGAACCACGACAAGGTCTTCTTCATCAATTTCAGCGTCGTACTGGGCATTCTGACTGCCATTGCGGTGGCGATCGGTACGGTGGCGAACATCCTCGCCCCCGCTCCCGACCAGGGAGCCAAAGAACAGCTCGAAGCCCTGACCAAGCGCATCGAACCCGTGAGCCAGGCCATCACCGACCAGGCTGAACTCGACAAGCTCAATACCGCTTCCGACCGCCCCGCGATGAGCGGCGAGCAGGTCGTGACCAAGGTCTGCGGCGCCTGCCATGGCAGCGGCATGCTCGGTGCGCCGAAAACCGGCGACAAGGCTGCCTGGGGCGCCCGCCTGCAGGCCCAAGGTGGGGCCGACGGTCTCGCCGCCGCCGCCATCAAGGGCAAGAACGCCATGCCGCCGCGCGGTGGCGATCCCAGCCTGTCGGACGACGAAATCAAGGCCGCGATCAAGGTTCTGATGGGCGAGGCCTGAGGGCCTCCAGCTCCGGTCCCAGCTCCCTGGATTCCGGGTCGGAACTGCTCAGTGACCCGGACCCAGGCGGGCCACTCCAGGCGCTGGCGTCGCCAGGCCTTGCAATGCCGCCTGCCATCCCTCATGCGACACGCACTCGTGGCCGGCTTGGCGCCAGGCCCCAAAAACGCGCACATCGCACCGAATTGAGTCATCGCACTCAGCTCCACGAGAGTGGATTCAAGCCATTTCCGAATCGGTAAATGTCATTGTTTTAATTTAAGAAGTGACAATATTCTTACGGCAGTTCTCGGGTCCGCACCAAGATAGAAATTAAAAGCACCATTATTGGGCTCCAAAAAAGTGCATAATCGATCGTCCGCATGACGGACGACGACATGCCCTACGAGGAATCCAAGATGACGTCTCATCTCAAACCGTTTGCACTTTCGGCCTGCGTTCTGGCCGCCGCCCTGACCGGCGCCTGCGCAACGAACCGGCCTTCCGCCTCGCCCTCCAACATGGCTGCCGCAGCCTCGCAGTACGAGGACATCTACCTCGTGCGCCCCGCCAGCGATCCGCGCAACGTCGTGGCGCGCGCCACCCGCGAATTCGAAGCCATGGGCTTCCAGGTTCACGTGGTGGAGCAGGACCGCTTTCTCGGCAAGTCCGAAGGCACCGGCTTCCTGGTATCGAGCGACGGCCTGCTGCTGACCGCCGCGCACGTTCTCGAGGGCCAGCGCTCGGCCACGGTCTGGCTCGACGGCGCCCGCTATGAGGCCGATCTGGTCGACTCCGACGCCCAGGCCGATCTGGCCATGCTCAGGCTGCGCTCGAACGCCCCGCTGGCGATCGCCCCGCTGGCGCTCAGCAGCGCCAGCCCGCGCCTGGGCAGCGACGTCTATGCCGTCGACCACGCCTCCGGCACGCAAGGCGCGCGGCTCGACAAGGGTCTGGTCAGCGCCTTGACGCACGTCGACGGCAGCGCCACGCACCTGCAGGTCTCGATGAACCGGGCCGGCAGTGGCGGCGCACCCCTGCTGCTCGCCGACGGTACCGTGGCCGGCATGGTGCAGAAACCCACCGATGGCGGTGTCTCGCGTCAGAACCTGGCTTTGCGCGGCGAGCAGTTGGCCACCTACCTGCGCACCGCAAGCGGCAGCCGCGCCGGCACCGAAACCGGTCGCGCCGAATCGATGGAGCAGGCCGCGCGCGCCGTTGCCAAGGTCCAGGGCGGGATCGCGCCGGCCGGTTTCCAGGACAAGCCCCGCCTGGTCGCGACCGTCGACTACGATAGCCGCTTCGACAAGCAGCATCGCTTCGGCGACTTCACCGTCGCCCTGGCCGACCTCGACAGCAATCGGGTGCTGCTGACGGCCGGCGAAGGCCGGCACAACCTCGCCGACAGCGAAGAAACGGTGATCCGCCGCACGTTCAACGAAGTTCGCACAACGCTGGGCAAGACCACGCAGTAAGAACAACAACTTCGCGGTTCCGCTTCGACTCACGCGAGCGGATCGAGGGGCGGGATACCGCCTTTCGATCCGCTCGCGTTTTTCTTTGAGCCCAGCCCCGGCCGGCCAGCCGCCGCGACACGAGCCGATCGCGCACCGATCGAAACATTGCCATGACGCCATGAGCCGATGGCATTCCGCAACGCTGTTTACGGCGTCTTGATACGACCAGCCCCAAAGTCGAATGGAGGCTTGAAGCCGCCAGCGCCGACACTGGCAATCGCGCCAACCCCATGTCGGCACAGGGCTTGCTTACGGTCATAGCGAAAAATTTGCTCGTCGAGCAACGCCAGCTTCCGGAGCTCCGCACCTCCGGTCGGCACGGGGTCATTGGGAGATACAAGGGTTCTAGCCTCTTCGTTTTTTGCCTCGTGCTTGTAGTGCGGTCTGCGCTTTTACCGAAACGCTTCGCAAGGTTGCGAAAGTTTCATCTCAAAGGAGAGTGATTCAAATGAAGTTGAAACTATGTGTTGCCGCTGCGGCGGCTCTCGGGTGCTCGACGGCTTCCGCTGCAACGCTGGCTGAGCTGGCAACCAAGGTTGAGGCAAGCGGTTGGATCAGCGGTTCGTACATCTACAACACCAACGGCGAAGACAACATCGGCCGTGCCACGGACATCGAGTCCAACTCGTTCACGCTGAACCAGGCCGTGCTGAACCTCATCAGCGCCCCGGAAGAAGGCTTCGGCGGCGGCGTGCAGCTGCTGGCCGGTAACGACGCGGCTACCATCGTCAACCCGTCGTACGGCGACGGCGACGACAAGTTCAGCCTCCCCGAGGCTTACCTGACCTACGCCTCCGGCGCGCTCACCATCAAGGCTGGCCGTTACGGCACGCTGGCGGGCTACGAAGTGCTCAGCGACGCTGCCAACCCGCTGCTGTCGCGTTCGCTGCAGTTCCCGGCTGCGGAACCCTACTTCCACACCGGTGTTCGTGCGTCCTATGCGGCGTCCGATGCCACCACGTTCTACCTGGGCGTCAACAACAGCGCCGCCCTCGGCTCGTCCGTGGATGCCGACGACCAGAAGACCGTCGAATTTGGCGTGTCGACCGCGCTCAGCGATGCGGTAACGTTTGCCATCTATGACTACTACGGCACCGATTCGGAAGTTCGTACCAACTTCCTCGACGTGGTGGGCGGCCTGACGCTGAGCGAGTCGTTCTCGCTGGGCATCAACGTCGACTACTTCACGGCCGAAGACACCGTCGACGTGCTGGGCATCGCCGGTTACGCCACGATGAAGCTGAGCCCCACGGTCTCGGCCACGCTGCGCCTCGAAAACCTCGACGTCGATCCGGACGGCGGCGACAAGAACACCATCCAGGCCGCGACGCTGGCTGTTGGCTACACGCCGACCAGCGACTTCCGCCTGCTGTTCGAAGGCCGCGTCGACAGCTCCGACGACGAGATCTACGTCAAGGACGATGGCACCACCGACACGCAGCCGACGTTCGGCGTGAAGGCGATCTACTCGTTCGGTCTGTAAGACGAAGCAACAGACGATTCGTATCGCGCGACGCCCTTCGCGCGGCACGATGAAATCGAAAGCCCGCAGCGCAAGCTGCGGGCTTTTTGTTTGCACGCAACAACATCAGGCCGAACGCAGCAACTGCCGGCATCGCACCGCCTCGGCGACATGCAGCGAGCCCGGCGTCTCCATGCCCGCCATGTCGGCCAGTGTGCGTGCCACGCGCAGGATGCGGTGATAGGCACGCGCCGAAAGCCCCAGCTTGTTCATCGCATTTTCGAGCAACTGCTTGCCGGCGGCATCGGGCATGCAGAACTGCTCCACTTCGCGCGGAGCCAGCTCCGCATTGGGTTTTCCGCTGCGCTGCAATTGCCGACGACGACAGGCGACGACGCGCTCGCGCACCTGCGCACTGCTCTCGCTGCGATGCGACGCGGCATCGATGAGCATCGCGCGCTCGACACGCGGCACCACGATCTGCAAGTCGATGCGATCGAGCAGTGGCCCCGAAATGCGGGCGCGATAACGCGACACCTGGTCGGGCGTGCAGCGGCACTGCCCTTCACCGTCGCCGAGATATCCGCAGGGGCAGGGATTCATCGCCGCCACCAGCTGGAAGCGCGCCGGAAAATCGGCCTGTCTTGCGGCACGCGAAATGGTGATGCGGCCGGTTTCCAGAGGCTCGCGCAGCACTTCAAGCGTGCGCCGATCGAACTCCGGCAGTTCGTCGAGAAACAGCGTGCCCAGATGCGACAGCGTGATTTCACCGGGACGCGGCGTGGCGCCACCACCGACGAGCGCGACACCCGATGCGGTGTGATGCGGCGCGCGATGCGGGCGCCGGCCCCATCGCGACGGATCGAAACCTTCCGCGCCCACCGACGCGATCGCGGCGACTTCGATGGCCTCGTCCTCGCTGAGCGGCGGCAGGATGCCCGACAGACGCGCCGCGAGCATGCTCTTGCCCGAGCCCGGCGGCCCCATCATCAGCAGCGAATGCGAGCCGCTGGCGGCGATCTCCAGCGCACGTCGCGCCATCGGCTGGCCGCGCACGTCGGCGAGATCGAGCGTATCGAGCGCGGCTTCGATACGAGCCGTCGCGACGGGCACGTACGACTCCAGCTGGCCGGCATGCAATTGCCCGCAGACTTCGGCCAGATGCCGCGCCGGATGAATGCGCACGGCCGATGCCAGGGCCGCCTCGTCGGCATTGGCCAGCGGCAGCAGCAGCGCCCGATCGACCCTCGCCGCCTGCAGCGCCGCCGGCAGCGCACCGCGCACAGCGCGCAGCTCACCCGACAGCGACAGCTCGCCGAGCACTTCGAGCCCGGCCAGCGCCGCCACGGGAATCTGCGCCGATGCGGCGAGGATGCCCAGTGCGATGGCCAGGTCGAAACGGCCGCCCTCCTTGGGCAGGTCGGCCGGCGCGAGGTTGACCGTGATGCGGCGCGCCGGAAACTCGTAGCCGCAGGTGACGATGGCGGCGCGCACGCGGTCCTTGGACTCGCGTACGGCGGCCTCGGGCAGACCGACGATGGCCAGGCCCGGCAGGCCATTGGCCAGATGCACTTCGACGGTGACGGCGTCGGCGTTGAGGCCGTTCTGGGCGCGACTATGGACGGTGGCCAGGCTCATGCGCCGAGCATGGGCCCAACGCGACCCGCCAACCGGGCGCAGCGCTCAGTCGCAGGCCGGCGTGGCCTCAGTCGCGGGACGAGCCTTCGAGCGCCTTCAGACGCTGTTCCAGCGCCTCCAGGCGGCTTTGCGTGCGCGCCAGCAGCTGCGCCTGGATGTCGAAGCGTTCGCGCGAGACCAGATCGAAGCGCTCCAGGTTGGCCCGCAGCACGGCGCGGAAGTTCTCTTCGAGCTCCTTGCGCAGGCCCATGACGCCGGGCGGCAGCACGGCGGCCAGGCGGGCGGCGAGTTCTTCGAGCTTCTGCGACTCCAGCATGGCGGGCTCCTGACGCGAGGCGCGCAGTCTAACCGCCCTCGCCCGGGCGGGCGATTCGGCCCGCCGTCATGCGGCTCGCCGTAGAATCGCCCGGTTTTGCGGAACCCGGCCGTCACGCTGCGGTCCCAGGGTCCGCTCTGGACACTCCTTTCCTCGGCTCACTACAGAACAACGATACCGACCACCATGGATAGCGAATCGCTGATCGAAGCCCGCGCGCTGACCCGCCGCTTCGGCCCTAACACCGCCGTCGGCGGGCTTGACCTCACACTGCGCAAGGGCGAGATCCTGGGCTTGCTGGGCCCCAACGGCGCCGGCAAGTCCACGAGCATGAAGATGCTCACGGGCAATCTGTCGCCCACCAGCGGCGAAGTGCGCATCAAGGGCCAGAGCCTGCGCGACAACCCGCAGGCGGCCAAGCGCCACCTGGGCTACCTGCCCGAGCAGCCGCCGGTGTATCCCGAACTGACCGTCGACGAATACCTGGGCTTCTGCGCCGGGCTGCACGGCGTGGCGCGCAAGCAGCGCAGCTACAAATAAGAAATTGCCATGGATTTGACATTGAAAGTTTGGCGGCAGAACGGTCCGAATGACAAGGGCCGAATTGAGACCTATCCTGTTAGCGGCGTTTCTCCGGACATGTCGTTTTTGGAGATGATGGACATGTTGA
>JALRLM010000482.1 GCA_023254435.1 Hydrocarboniphaga sp. | reverse complement strand
GACCACCACTACCGGCAAACTCGCGCTCAAGCTCAAGACCGAGGACAAGAAGAACGTCATTGTCGTCTCGGCCGACGTCTACCGCCCGGCGGCCATCGAGCAGTTGCGCATCGTCGCCGGCCAGGTCGGCGTCGAGTGGTTCCCGTCGGCGGTCGGCGAGTCGCCGGTCGCGATCGCCCAGGCGGCGCTGGCGCATGCGCGCAAGCAGTACGCCGACGTGCTGATCGTCGATACGGCCGGCCGCACCACGGTCGACGCCGAGATGATGGCCGAGATCGCCCAGCTCCATGCCGCGGTCAATCCGGTCGAAACCCTGTTCGTGGTCGACTCCATGACCGGCCAGGACGCGGCCAAGACGGCTAAGGCTTTCGCCGACGCGGTGCCGCTGACCGGTGTGGTGCTGACCAAGACCGACGGCGATTCGCGCGGCGGCGCGGCGCTGTCGGTTCGCCATGTCACCGGGCGGCCGATCAAGTTCATCGGTGTGGGCGAAAAGAGCGACAAGCTCGAAGTCTTCCACCCCGATCGCATCGCCAATCGCATCATCGGTCAGGGCGACGTGCTGTCGCTGATCGAAGAAACCGCCAAGCGCGTCGACGCCGAAAAGGCCGCCAAGCTCGCGCAGAAGCTCAAGAGCAAGAAAGGCTTCGATCTCGAAGACTTTCGCGAGCAGATGCTGCAGGTGCAGAACATGGGTAGCATCGAATCGCTGATCGAGAAACTGCCGGGCGGTGCGCAGATCCAGGCGCAGATGAAGAACGTCAACGCCGGAAAGGAAATGGGCAAGGTGGTGGCGATCATCAATTCCATGACCCCGCAGGAGCGTAAGTTCCCCGACCTGATCAAGGCCTCGCGCAAGCGCCGCATCGCGGCGGGCAGCGGCGTCGAGGTGCAGGAGGTCAACAAGATGCTGCGCCAGTTCGAGACCACGCGCGACATGATGAAGAAGGTCGCCAACGGCGGCATGGCCAAGCTCATGCGCGGCCTGGCCGGCCGCATCCCACCCGGGATGATGCCGCGCAGATGAGGCCACGGAGCCTTCGCGGAGTGTGGGCTTACGGCCTCCTCGCGATGGCTCTGGGATCGCTTTCCCCGGCCGTCTGGGCGGGTACGGCGCCATTCGTGGTCGGCATCGGCGATGTTGCGCCCGAGGCGGCCGGCATCGTCTTGCAGGGGCCGGCCGGCATCAAGCTGAGCCAGCTCAAGGGTCGCGTCGTACTGCTCGATTTCTGGGCGACCTGGTGCGGGCCCTGCTACGAGTCGATGCCCGAACTCAATGCGATGCGCAACGCCTTGCATCGCGAGGGCTATGCCCAGGATTTCGAAGTGCTGTCGGTGGCCACCGATACCGAAGTCGCCAAGGTGCGCAGCTTTCTGCGGCAGGTGCCGGTGGACTTTCCCGTCGTCGCCGACCAGATCGGCATCGCGCCTCAGACCTACAAGCTGTGGCGTCTGCCGGCCGCCTACCTGATCGATCGCAACGGTCGAGTGCAGATGATCTATGCCGGCTATGGCCGCGGCTACACGGTCGAGCTCAAGAGCAGCGTCATCGACCTGATCAAGAGCGGCAAGTAGGCGCTCCCGGCGCCGAGCCGATGGCCGCGTCAGGTCGGCGGTCGAGCGGCCACCGGCTCGTCATTGCCCGACGATAGGCTGTTACCGAGGTCGCGCGGGGGCGTGCGATCCGCTCGGGAGCGCGGTGGCCATGGGGAACAGCACGTGTCGTCTTTGATCGCGCAGGGCATGCGCAAGGGGAGGCTGCTCGCGAGCCTGCTGCTGGTCGCGGCGATGCTCCCGGCCTGCGGTGGATACTCCGGGGCGCCCGACGAGGCCAGTCCGGATGCCGGCGAGAATCCAGGCACCACGCCGACCGATCCCGGTGGTGGTTCCGGCACGCCGCCATCCGAAGGCGAGGGCGGTTCGGACAGTTTCGATCTGGCTGCCGGTGAACGCATCTACCTCGATCAGTGCCAGAGCTGCCATGGCCGCGGCGGCGCCGGCGGTCTGGGGCCGGCATTGAACAACACGAGAAGCTGTCCGCATTGCACTTCGCAGTCGGTGCTCTCGATGCACATCGCCGACACCATGCCCAGTCCGGGAGCCTGCACGGGCGACTGCGCGAACAACGTCGCGGCCTTCATCCTCAACGGTTTCTCGACCACGGCGCCGGGCGGTGAGCCGACGACCCCGACCACGCCCGGAGAGCCCGGCGAAGAGCCGCCCGAAACACCTCCCGAAACACCGGAGCCCAGCGATCCGGGCACGCCGCCCAGCGACTGCACGCCGCCCGCGCCCGCGCCCGAACCGGAGCCCGAGCCCACGCCGCCAGCGGCCACGCCGACCTGCTCGGTGGAGGCGACCTATGCCAGCTCCTGGAACACCGGTTTCGTCTTCAACGTGAAGCTGCGCAACTTCAGCGGCAGCAACGTCAGTGGCTGGAAGGTCACCTGGACTTTTCCCAACGACCAGCGTGTCACCAACAGCTGGAATACGCGGCTCAGTGCCTCGGGCCAGCGCTACACCGCGCTGCCCGAGAGCTACAACGGCACCATCGGCAACGACGGTACCGTCGAGTTCGGTATGCAAGGCACGCACGGCGGCACCAACATGCTGCCCACCGACGTGGTGCTGGAGGCGCCGGGTTGCGTGGTCGCCGGCAGCGGTGGCGGCACGAGCACGCCCAGCGAGCCCGAACCCGTCGAAAGCGGCGAATGCAGTGGCGAGCCGCTGCCCGAGCCCGAAGAGGTGAGCTGTGATGCGCCGTCGGCGCCACGCCTGCAGCGCCTGCTCAATCGCTGGGAATACACGCGCACGATCCAGGACCTGATCGGAATCACGGGTGACTTCGCCGCCAACATTCCGCAGGAAGCGCGTGTCGCCGGCTACGACAACAACGCGCGCGTCGCCCTGGTGACCGACCGTCACGTCGACGAATACTTCGCCGCCGCCGAACTCATCGCCGAGCGCGCTGTGGCCGAGCGCAAGAGTGCGCTGCTGCCCTGCGATCCGTCCTCGGACAAGGCCGGCTGCACGCGCAGCTTCGTGCGCAGCTTCGGCAAACGCGCATTTCGCCGCACGTTGGCCGACGCCGAGGTCGAGCAGTACGCGGCGCTGATGTCGGACAGTCTCACGGGTGGCAGCTTCGACAGCGGCATGCAGCTGATCGTCACGGCCATGCTGATGTCGCCGAACTTTCTCTACCGTTCCGAGGCCGGTGCCAGCGCCGACGGCGAGTATCGCCTCAGCGCTTTCGAGGCGGCGGCCAGCCTGTCGTACCTGCTGTGGGGATCGATGCCCGACGACACGCTGCTCAATGCGGCCGACCAGCTCGCCACCGCTGAAGGCCGCGAGGCACAGGCCACGCGTCTGCTGGCCGACCCGCGTGCCAAGGAACAGATGGGGCATTTCGCCACCGAGTGGCTGGGCACGCACTTTCTCGTCGAGTCGTTCAAGGATCCCGAGCTGTATCCGCGCCTGACGCCCGCGGTGCGCCAGGCGATGGGGCAGGAGCTGTCGCTGTTCATCAACAATCTCGTGTTCAACGGTGGCAGGTTCGCCGAGCTGTACACGGCCGACTACGCGTACATGAATGGTCCGCTGCGCGAGTACTACCGCCAGTCGGGCTCGACCAGCGATGCCAGTTTCACCCGGCAGACGGTGGCCGACGGTACGCGTGGCGGCCTGCTGTCGATGGGCGCGGTGATGGCCAGTCATGCGCACTCCAACGAGTCGTCGCCGATCAAGCGTGGCGTGTTCGTGCGCGAGCGCCTGCTGTGCCAGGACTTGCCCGATCCGCCCGCCAACGTCGACACCACGCCGCCGGGGCTCGACCCGAGCAAGACCACGCGCGAGCGCTTCGCCCAGCACACGGCCGATCCGGCCTGCGCGAGCTGCCACAGCTTCATAGACGGCATCGGCTTCGGGCTCGAGCGCTACGACGGTGCGGGTGGTTATCGAGACACGGAGAACGGCAAGACCGTGGACGACAGCGGTGAACTCAAGGGGCCCGAGGGCTTCTCCGATTCGACCACCAAGCCCTTCCACGGCGCGCGCGAACTGGCCGCGCTGATCGCGTCCACGCAGTCGGCGCGCGACTGCATGGTGATGCAGTACTACCGCTATGGACGAGGTTACGTGGAAGACGCCGAACGCGATCAATGCACGCTCGATCAGCTCCAGGGCAAGTTCGCCGCGAGCAATGGCGACCTCAAGAGCCTGCTGATCGACTACGTCAGGGACGACAGCTTCATTCGTCGTCGAGCGGAGTAAGGAGCCTGCCATGACCACGCTCATCGATACCACCCTGACGCGTCGCCGCCTGATTCGCGGCATCGTCGCCGGCGGCCTCAGCCTGCCGCTGTCCGGCCTGCTGGCGCGTGCCGCGCAGGCGCAGGGCACGCCGCCGCCCAAACGGCTCATCTGCTTTTTCATTCCCGACGGCTGCTCGCAGTCGCACTGGCATCCCACGGGGACCGAAACCAGTTTCACGCTGCCGTCGATGACGCGCACGCTCGAAGGCATCAAGCGCGATCTGGTATTCGTGCGCGGGCTCAACATGTATTCGGGCGGATCGACGCATGAAGGCGGCGTGGCCAAGGTGCTGACCGCGACGGGCGACGTCTCCATCGACGTCTTCGTCGGACAGAACTACAAGAACGTGACGCCGCATGCCTCGCTGCACTTGGGCATCGCCTCGGCGCACGAGAATGGCGGCAACTACGTGTCGTATCTGGGGCGCGGTCAGCCGATCACTCCCGAGGACAATCCCAAGCGCGCTTTCGAGCGCCTGTACGGCAACCCGGGTGCGCAGGATCAGACGATGAATCGTCGGCTGTCCGTGCTCGACTGCGCCAAGAACGATCTGAGTCGCCTGCAAGGACGGCTCGGCAGCGCCGAGCGCCAGAAACTGGAACTGCACATGGAGTCGCTGCGCGCGGTGGAGCGTCGCGTTGCCGATTCGGGCAGCGAAACCTCGGGCTCGTGCAGCAATCCGGCCTGGAATACCGAGGGCTGGACGCCACCCGAGAACGACAACGGCTATCCGAAGTATCACAACCGTGACGACCAGTTCGGTGCGGTTGGCAAGCTGCAGATGGATCTGGCGGTGCTGGCCTTGCAGTGCGATCTGACGCGCTCGATCACGCTGCAATGGTCGCACCCGGTGAGTCCGACCAGTTTCAGGACCTATACCAGCGTCGATGCGCGGCATCACGACTCGTCGCACTTCGATACCAACAGCGAGTCGTCGATCGAAACCTTCGCCACCTTCAAGCGCTGGTACATGGACCAGCTCTCGTATCTGGTCAACGAGCTGCGATCGGTGCAGGAAAGCGACGGCAGCAGCCTGCTCGACAACACGCTGATCTTCGTCTGCTCGGAGCTGGGCCACTCGTCGCGCCACGATCACGAGGACATGCCCTTCATCCTCGCAGGGCGCGCGGGTGGCCTGCGCACCGGGCGTCTGCTGGACTATCGCAATTCCAACAATGGGCAGAACGAATCGCATGCCAAGCTGCTGGTGTCGATTGCGCGTGCGATGGGCATTCCGATCAACTCATTCGGCTACACCGGTCATGGTGAAGGGCCGTTGGCGAGGCTTTATGCGTAGAGAGACCTTCGTTGCGGCCTTGCTGGCCATCGCGACATCGCAGAGCGCCTGGCCTATCGAGCCCGGCGCAGTGGCTCCGGCCACTGCGGGCGCGGGACTGATCGACGGCAAGCCGACCAGTCTTGCGAGCTTGCGCGGCCGCGTGGTGCTGCTCGATTTCTGGGCCTCGTGGTGCGGACCCTGCAAGCTGTCCTTGCCCGAGCTGGAGCAGTTGCGCGGCGAGCTGCATGCGATGGGCTACGCGCAGCGTTTCGAGGTGCTGGCCGTCAATGTCGATACCGATGCCAAGGCGGCGACGCGCTTCATCGACAGGCACCCGGTGACCTATCCGCTGCTGGCCGACCCCGACGGCAGGTTGCCTCAGGCCTATGCCTTGCCGACGATGCCGAGCTCCTACCTGATCGGTGCCGACGGCAAGATCGTCGAAGTGCACTCGGGCTACAAGCCGGGCGATGCGCAGAAGCATCTGAAACCGGCGATTCTCAAGCTGCTCGGTGGTGCCTCGTGAGTGCGATGCGATGCGGCTGCACGATCGTGCTGATGCTGCTGGCGAGCGCCTGCACCGCGGTGCAACCCTGGCAGCGCGGCGAACTCGCCAACCCGAGCATGGCCTGGGAGCCCGATCCGCTGCGCGCGGCGCTGGACCAGCACACCTATGCGAGCAAGGAAGCCTCCAGTGGCGGCGCCGGCCTGGCCGGTGGCGGCTGTGGCTGCAACTGACGCCATGAGCGCCTCTTCTCCTCGTGCCTGCGGCACGCTGGCCTCGCTGACGGCTGCTGCGCTGGCCTTGCCGGCGTTTCAGGCCGCGGCCGATGCGCGCGACGAAACCCGCATCGTGTCGCTGCGTGCGAGCCAGTATCTGGAAAACGATCTGCCCGCGAGCCAGCTCGCCAGCGGCAGCGAAGGCGATCGCTACGACATCTCGCTGCTGCGCCTGCGCGCTGGCGCGCCGGTATTCGACAGCTTTCGCGTCACCGCCGACCTCGGCTACGAAACCATGAGCGGTGCATCGCCGTGGTTCGTGCAGCCCGATGCCGACGGCCGGCCCGTGCAGGTGATGTCGGGTGCGACCATCGACGAGACTCGCACCGATGTCTCCATCGACACACGCTACTACAGCGATACCAGCGAGCACGCCATCGTCGTCGGCTATTCGACCGAGAACGACTATGAGGCGATCAACATCGGCCTGGAGACGCTCTACAGCTTCGAGGGCGCGCAGACCTCGATCAACCTCGGCGCCGGCTACTCCGACGACACGGTCAAACCCACCGACGGCGGCAGCGTGCGCTTTCCCTATCGCATCGACCGTGCAGGGCGCGACAGCGCCAACGCGGTGATCGGTCTCACCCACGTGCTCAATCCGACTACGGTGCTGCAGGGCGCGCTGAGCTTCACGCGGCAAAGCGGCTACCTGAGCGACCCCTACAAGCTCACCGTGGTCGATGGCGCGGCCAGGCCCGACACCCGGCCCGACGATCGCAATCAGGTGGCCTGGAGTCTGCGCCTGCGGCATCGTTTCGCCGACTGGAACGCCAGCCTGCACGCGGACTATCGCTACTATTCCGATAGCTGGAAGATCGATTCGCACACGCTGGAGCTGGGCTGGTATCAAGACCTCGGCGAGCGCTGGCGCATCACGCCCTCGCTGCGCTACTACAGCCAGAGCCAGGCGGGCTTTTATCGGCCTTACTATGTCGCCGAGACTTCGGACAACCTCTATTCCAGCGACTACCGACTCTCGCCCTACGGGGCGTTCACCGCGGGCCTGCTGGTGAGACGACTCATGGAATCGAGTGCGTTGTCCCTGTCCCTGCAGTATTACGACAGCGACGCCCGCTACGCACTGGGCAAGGTGGACGTCGCCAACCCCGGGCTGGTCGATTTCGTGCTGGCGACGCTGGGCTTCGATTTCTCGATCTGATCCGGATGTGACCGATGCCCCGGCTGCACCACCGCTTCCGCGCCATGGGCACGATCTGCGACGTCGTCGTCGACGCCCCGGACGAGTGGGTGGGCCGCGAGGCGCTGGCGGCGGGAGAGGGCGAGGTGTTGCGACTGCAGGCCCGCTATACGCGCTATCGCGACGACAGCATCACGTCGGCCATCAATCGCAGCGCCGGTGATGACGCCGGCATCGAGGTCGACGACGAGACTGCCGCGCTGCTCGACTATGCCGCCGTCGCCTGGCGCGAGAGCGGCGGGCTGTTCGACATCAGCTCGGGCGTGCTGCGCAAGGCCTGGGACTTTCGTTCGCAGCAATTGCCGGATCAGGCGCAGATCGACGCCCTGCTGCCGCTCGTGGGCTGGCAGCGCGTGATCTGGCAGCGGCCGCGGCTGGTGCTGCCGCAGCAGGGCATGCAGCTCGACTTCGGCGGCTATGTGAAGGAGTACGCGGCCGACGCGGCGGCGGCCCGTTGCCAGTCGGTGGGCGCGCGGCATGGCTACGTCGACCTGGGCGGCGATATCCGCGTCATCGGCCCGCAGGCCAACGGCGATGCCTGGCGCATCGGCATCCGCGATCCGCGGGCGCCGGAGCGCGCGATCGCCGTCGTCGAACTGGCCTCGGGCGGCATCGCCACGAGCGGCGACTACGAGCGCTGCATGATCGTCGGCGGCCGTCGCTACAGCCATCTGCTCGATCCACGTAGCGGGTGGCCTGTGGACGGGCACGCCAGCGTCTCGGTCGTGGCGCCGCAGAGCTTGATCGCCGGTACCGCCACCACCACGGCCCTGCTGATGGGCGGCGAGCCCGGCGCCGCCTGGCTGCGGGCCCTGGGCCTGCCGTATCTGCTGGTCGATCAGCAGGGCAAAATGTCGGGCTCGCTGACCCGTCTGCCGAACGGTGGTCCTGTCGGTGTTTTATAAGCTTCACATTTACAAGGAACTCGCTACAATACGCGCCCTTCGACGGCCCGGCTGGGTCGATCGACCCGTATTCAACTGGTTTTACGACTCACTGGACTCAAGCATGGTCAAGATTCGTCTGGCTCGCGCCGGCGCCAAAAAGCGTCCGTTTTATCATGTGGTTGCGACCGAGAGCCGCAGCTCGCGCGACGGCCGTTTCATCGAGCGCCTGGGCTACTACAACCCGAACGCCAAGGGCGGCGAGCAGAAGCTCGTGCTCGATCTGGCTCGCGTTGACCACTGGACCAAGAGCGGCGCGCAGGTTTCCGAGCGCGTGGCCTATCTGGTCAAGACCGCTCCGGCTCCGGCCGCGGCCTGAGTCCGACTGTGGTTCGCCGGCTGACGCTGGGCCGCGTCGCCGGGGTTTTCGGGGTTCGCGGATGGGTGAAGCTGCATTCCTATACGCGCCCCATCGAAAACCTGCTGGATTACTCGCGCTGGACCTTGTTGCAGCACGGTCAGGAAACCCAGGCCACCCTGCTCGAAGGGCAGGTGCAGAACAAGGGCCTGATCGCCCAGATCGGCGATGCCGAAGGCAAGCCGATCACCGATCGTGATGTCGCCGCCGCGCTGATCGGCGCGGAAATTCTGGTAGATCGGGACGACATGCCCGAGCCTGCCGAGGGCGAGCATTACTGGGCTGATCTGGTGGGCTGCAAGGTGGTGAATGAAGAAGGCGTCGAGCTCGGTTTGGTCGACAGCCTGACCAGCAACGGGGCTCAGGACGTACTGATCCTGACGCACGGTGAAGTCGAAAGGCTGATTCCGTACGTCAAGGGGCCGATCATCAAGTCGGTCGACATGGGCGAACGCATCATCGTTGCCGACTGGCAGCTGGATTATTGAGGGTTTCGGTGAAGATCGAAGTCCTGACCTTGTTTCCGGAGCTGGTGGAACAGGTCGCGAAGTTTGGAATGCCGCGCGTGGCAGTCGAACGCGGGGCGATGCAGTTGAGTACGCGGCAACTGCGCGACTACAGCGGAAATCGCTGGAGACGCGTCGACGAGCGAACCTTCGGTGGCGGGCCGGGCATGGTGATCCAGGCCGAGCCGCTGACCCAGGCGATCGAGGCGGCGAAAGCCAGTATCGGGCCGGCAAAGGTCGTGAGTCTGTCGCCGCAGGGCGAGCGTTTCGACCAGCGATGGGCGGAGCGCCTGAGTGCAGAGCCGGGGCTGATCCTGATCTGCGGGCGTTACGAGGGCATCGACGAGCGGGTTGCTCCGCAGATCGACCTGGAGCTGTCGGTGGGTGATTTCGTGCTCTCCGGTGGTGAGTTGCCCGCGATGGTGATTGTCGACAGCATCGCCCGCCTGTTGCCGGGTGTGCTGGGACACGAAGCATCGGCGGCCAGCGATTCGTTTTCGAACGGCTTGCTGGATCATCCGCACTATTCGCGGCCGGAGGTCTGGCGCGGTGAGGCGGTGCCGGAAGTTTTGATGAGTGGTGACCATGCGGCGATTCGTCGCTGGCGCCTCAAGCAGGGTCTGGAGCGCACGCTGTTGCGGCGCCCCGATCTGTTGAATGAACTGAAGTTGGATGCGGAACAGCTCAAACTGCTCCGTGAGATCGTAAACGAGCAGTTGCACGGGCAGGACGGAAGGTCGGAGTAATAGACATGAGCATGAGCAAGATCATTGCGGCGATCGACGCCGAGCAGATGAACAAGAAGGTTCCGGAGTTCAACCCGGGCGATACGGTCGAAGTGAAGGTCAAGGTCAAGGAAGGCGACCGCGAGCGTCTGCAGGCCTATGAAGGCGTGGTGATCGCCAAGCGTTCGCGCGGCATCAACTCCGCGTTCACGGTTCGCAAGGTTGCGCACGGTGAAGGCGTGGAGCGCGTGTTCCAGACCTACAGCCCGCAGGTTGCCGAAATCACGGTCAAGCGCCGTGGCGACGTGGCCCGCGCCAAGCTGTACTACCTGCGCAACCTGCAGGGCAAGGCCGCTCGCATCAAGGAAAAGCTGGCCTGATCGCACGGGGGCGCTAGCCGCCCTCGCACGAACAGCCTGCCTGCATCACAAGAGCCCGCCCGGGTTTCCCGGCGCGGGCTTTTGTGTTGGTCGTCGTCCGGATCATCAGCGGATTGACGGCAAAGTGATATCACTTCAATATTGACTCCCTCGTCAAGGAGAGAGCAATGATTCGGGAAAAGACGAAGCCGGGGCTGCCCGGCATTCCGATGCTGGCGGTCGCGATGGCGATGATGGTAGTGGGCGGCATGGCGATGAAGTCGGCGCTGCCTTTGCCGGGCGCCGTGCTGATGCTGGCGGCCGTGTTCATCGCTGCGGGCGTATACATGGTGGCGCCCAACCAGGCCAAGGTGCTGCAACTGTTTGGCGACTACACGGGGACCGTGCGGACGCCGGGTCTGCGCTGGTCCAATCCCTTCTACACCAAGAAGGCCGTGTCGACGCGCATTCGCAACTTCGACAGCGACAAGCTCAAGGTCAACGACCTCAGTGGCAGCCCGATCGAAATCGGCGCCGTGGTGGTGTGGCAGGTGGTCGATAGCGCCGCCGCCGTGTTCGAGGTCGAAGACTACGAGAACTTCGTGCAGATCCAGGCCGAATCGGCCTTGCGTGGTCTGGCAACCCGCTACGCCTACGATCTCGACGACGAGGAAGCAGGGCTCTCCTTGCGCAGCCATGCCGACGAAGTGGCGCAGCAGCTGGCCGCCGACATCCAGGCCCGCGTCGACGACGCCGGCGTGCACGTGATCGAAGCACGCATCAGTCATCTGGCGTATGCGCCGGAAATCGCCGGCGCGATGCTGCAACGCCAGCAGGCTGCGGCGGTCGTGGCGGCGCGCCGGCGCATCGTCGATGGTGCCGTCGGGCTGGTCGAAATGGCGCTGGCACAGCTGGCCGCCAAGAATGTCGTCTCGCTCGACGATGAGCGCCGCGCGGCGATGGTCAGCAACCTGCTCGTGGTGCTTTGCGGCGACAAGACGGCGACGCCGGTCGTCAACACGGGCTCGCTTTACAGCTAGGGCCGGGCCGCACTGCCGAAACCCATGCCCAACGCTTGCCATCATGGCTGACCGCAAGGCGTTTCCCCTGCGATTGCGCGAGGACCTCTTCGAGGCCGTGCGCCGCTGGGCCGACGACGATCTGCGCAGCATGAATGCGCAGATCGAGTTCCTGTTGCGGCAATCGCTGCAACGTGCCGGGCGTTTGAAGGCGGCCGACGATGCGCCTTCCATGTCGTCGCGAGAGGGGGCTTCCGACGAGAGTCAAGAATAAGCCCAAGCTGCCGATACGCCGGTGACGGAGCCGCTGCGATGCGAACGATCCATGCGCAGTTCAGCCTCAGGCTCCTACATTCCAGGGCATCAAAGGGAGCTTGCCGACATGACCAAACACTGCTCGGGTTGCGCGTCGTTGCTGCGGGG